>NZ_JAKZIW010000020.1:0-39586 GCF_031143325.1 Enterococcus sp. FR204
TATTAATACAGATGGCGTCTCTTCATTAAAATACTACAACAGTTACGACTCGATGAAAATCTCAGGAGCATCGATAACTTCGATGACTTCTCCACCTTTTTTCTCATCCATCGCAAATGATCCATTCGATGTTCGATCACCTATAGGGAAATCAGTTGGGTCAATCGTTAACTGCTGCCCTTTTTGATTCATCAAGGTTATTTCTTTTGATCTTCCTTCCGACATATAGATAATACGGTGCGGATTTTTTTTCAGCTCACGCATGACCGTCACTCCCCGCTTCGCACGTGAAGTTTGGCTGATTTCTTGAGCAAGCATGCGTTTAACAGCTCCTCGCTGAGTAACGATTACGATCGGCGTATCACCTTCTGCTAACACAAGCAGCCCGTTGATAATCCTATCTCCATCTTTCAAATTCATAGACTTCACTCCAGCTGCCTTTGCTCCAACAACGGGAACATCTGTTAAAGGATAGCGCAAACCCATTCCTTGATGCGTTACTAAGAAAACATCTAAGCCTGGCTGATCTTCTTTCAGATACACAGCAATCAGTTCATCTTCTTCCGCCTTTAGCTTCATACAGCTGAGCGGACGGCTCTTATAGGTGCGCCATGGTTCGAACTCTGTCATTCGTGTTTGCTTGATCAATCCATTCTTGCTGATGAATACAAATGTTTTCTCTGCTTGAATTTTTTGATATGGGAAAACAGCTAAAATCGATTCGTCTACAGACAGATTGGAGATTGTTTGAGAAATGTGCTCACCAGCATCTTTCCATTTCAAATCGGGTAGTTCATGGACAGGACGGTAGATCACATTTGCTTTATTTGTGATCAGAAGAACATGGTCCAATGTACTCAATTCACCTGAGTATAGCAAGTAGTCGCCTTCTCGCATCCCGATTTCTTCTGGTTTGGAAGCACTATAAGAACGAAGGCTTGTTCGCTTCACATAGCCTTCTCGCGTCACACTGACAATTACGTCTTCTTGTGCCACTAAGACTTGCGTATCAATTTTGATTTCTTCGATTTCGTCTTCGATTGTCGTTAGACGAGCGGAAGAATAATTTTTTTTCACTTCTCGCAATTCTTTTTTCATAACATAGAAAAGCTCTTTGTCATTTGAAAGGATTTTATTCAACTCTGTGATTTTCGCAATCAAGCTTTCGGATTCCTTTTGAAGCTCTGTGATATCCGTGTTCGTCAAACGGTATAATTGCAATGTGACAATTGCTTCTGCTTGTTCTTCTGTAAATTGAAAGACGTCGACTAAATTCTTTTTGGCGTCTTTTTTGTCTTTACTTTCACGAATCGTTGCGATTACTTCATCCAGAATCGATAAAGCTTTCATCAATCCTTCTACGATATGCTGTCTTTTTTGAGCTTTGGCTAAATCGAATTGACTACGTTTTGTTATGACTTGCTTTCGATGCTCGATATAACTTCTTAAAATGTCTTTCAGTCCAACTTGATGCGGAGTCATATGGTCGATAGCGACCATATTGAAATTGTAATTGATCTGTAGCTCAGTGTTTTTGAACAAATAATTCAAAATTCCTTGAGCATTGGCGTCTTTTTTCAATTCGACGACAATTTGCAGACCTGTTCTATCACTTTCATCTCGTACTTCAGCTATTCCATCGATTTTCTTATTCAAACGGATCTCATCCATTTTTTTCACCAAGGTCGCTTTATTTACTTCATATGGGATTTCTGTGATCACGATTTGCTGTTTATTACCCTTCATTGCTTCTATCTTTGTTTTCGAACGAAGAATAACTTTTCCTCGCCCTGTTTCATAAGCTTTTTTGATTTCATCTTTTCCTTGCAAGATCCCTCCTGTTGGAAAGTCAGGTCCAGGAATATATTCCATCAATTTTTCAAGGCTCGCTTGTGGATGATCGATCATATAGATTGTGCCATCGATCACTTCAGCTAAGTTATGAGTCGGGATTTCTGTTGCATATCCAGCAGATATACCTGTCGATCCATTGACGAGAAGGTTTGGGTATCGAGCTGGAAGGACTGTTGGTTCTTTTTCTGTATCATCAAAATTCCACACGAGATCGACTGTTTCTTTTTCGATATCTGCTAGCATCTCTCCACTTAACTTGGATAATCTGGCTTCAGTATAACGCATCGCAGCAGGTGGATCACCGTCCATACTCCCGTTATTCCCGTGCATTTCGATCAGTACTTCCCGCAACTTCCAGTCTTGGCTCATGCGGACCATCGCTTCATAAATACTGCTGTCACCATGAGGATGATAATTCCCCATGATATTTCCGACAGATTTTGCTGATTTACGGAATCCTTTGTCATACGTATTGCCATCTTTGTTCATGGCAAATAATATCCGGCGTTGCACTGGCTTCAATCCATCACGGATATCAGGCAGTGCACGTTCTTGGATAATATATTTGGAATAACGTCCGAAGCGGTCACCCATCACTTCTTCTAAAGTTAATTCTTGTACTTCTTGTCGATTTTCCATCAGGTGACCTCCTATTCTACTTCAAATAACTGATTTTTTTCATTTTTATCTGCTCGTTCTTCATCTAATAAATCATTAGAAACTGAAGGAGAGATTTCAGTATCCTCTTTTTTATCTAAGATACTGCCATCTTCTTCGAGCGTAAATTGTACGTGATTTTCGATCCATTTTCTTCGAGGTTCTACTTTGTCACCCATTAGTGTGGTTACTCGACGCTCAGCTTGCGCAGCATCGTCGATACGGACGCGGATCAACGTACGGGAAGTTGGATCCATCGTTGTTTCCCACAATTGTTCCGCATTCATTTCTCCAAGTCCTTTATACCGCTGCAGCATATATCCTTTGCCGACTTTTTTAATCATTGCTGCCAATTCGTCATCTGTCCACGCATATTCAATGACTTGTTTCTTCCCTTGTCCTTTGGATACTTTATATAAAGGCGGTAACGCGATATATACTTTCCCAGCTTCAATCAGCGGTTTCATATAGCGATAAAAGAAAGTAAGCAGCAATACTTGAATATGGGCGCCGTCTGTATCCGCATCGGTCATGATGATTACTTTGTCGTAATTACAGTCTTCGATAGAAAACTCAGGACCGACTCCTGCACCAATCGTATAGATCATCGTATTGATTTCTTCATTTTTCAAGATATCTTGCATTTTAGCTTTTTCGGTATTGATGACTTTTCCTCGTAAAGGTAGAATTGCTTGGAACTTTCTGTCTCTTCCTTGTTTAGCAGATCCGCCAGCAGAATCCCCTTCAACTAAATACAATTCATTTTTCTTAGGGTTTCGGGATTGTGCGGGTGTCAATTTTCCTGAAAGAAGAGATTCGCCTTTTTTACGCTTCTTCCCATTTCGGCTTTCTTCTCTGGCTTTACGTGCTGCTTCTCTCGCTTCTCTGGCTTTGATTGCTTTACGGACCAACATCTGGCTCATTTCGCTATTTTCCTGCAAATAAAAGCCCATTTGTTCACTGATGACGTTATCTACTACGGTACGAGCAACTGGCGTACCAAGTTTTTCTTTTGTTTGCCCTTCAAATTGCAGAAGATTTTCAGGTACACGGATAGAAAGTACAGCAGCTAATCCTTCTCTGAAATCACTACCTTCCAGATTCTTGTCCCGTTCTTTCAGCAAACCAACTTTTCTCGCATATTCATTATAAGATTTCGTCATCGCCGCTTTCATACCAGCTTCATGGGTTCCCCCATCTTTTGTCCGAACGTTATTGACAAAAGATAAAACATTTTCTGAATACCCGTCATTGTATTGATAAGCGACCTCTACTTCGATACCTTCTTTTTCTCCTGAAAAATAAACAACTGGTGTCAATGTATCTTTTTCTTCATTCAGATAATCAACAAATTCTTTGATTCCTTCTTCGTAATGAAAAATTTCCTTGACTGGTTCTTCTCCACGAAGATCAGAAAGAGAGATTTTAACGCCTTTTAGAAGAAAGGCAGATTCTCTTAACCGTTCGGCTAAAATTTCATATGAAAATTTCGTTGTACTGAATATTGTATCGTCTGGTAAAAAATGGACAGTCGTCCCGTTTGCTTTTTTTGTTTTTCCTATCTTTTTCAACGTACCGTCAGGTTTACCGCCGTTTTTAAATTTCTGCTGATACTCTACGCCATCTCTAACGATCGTTACAGTTAGCCATTTCGATAAGGCATTTACCACACTGGCTCCTACACCGTGCAGTCCACCAGAAGTTTTGTACCCTCCTTGACCAAACTTTCCGCCAGCATGCAGCACAGTAAAAATCACTTCAACTGTTGGGATTCCGGAAGCATGCATCCCTACAGGCATCCCACGTCCGCTATCTGCAACAGTTATACTATTGTCTTCATGGATGGTCACATCAATCTCACTGCCATAACCTGATAATGCTTCGTCAACTGCATTATCGACGATTTCATAGACTAAATGATGCAAGCCTCGGCTGTCAGTGGATCCAATGTACATCCCTGGTCTTTTTCTAACTGCCTCTAATCCTTCCAATACTTGGATGGACGAGTCATTGTATTCGTTGTTTACTTTTTTTGCCAAGGCAAACGCTCCTTCAATAATACTTTGCGGCAAAACCGCACCACGATTATCATACTAGAAAAGGTCGTGAAAAAAAAGAGGGTAGACGAGAAATCAATTTTAATTATCTCCTAACCGCTTTTTCGACATTCTCCTCTATCGATCATCTCTTCTTTGTGGTCATTTTTATTTTTGGTTTTCTTTCAACTTACCAAGTTCAATCTTAATACAACGATCCATTACGATATCTGTACGTCCTGCTTTTCTTAGCATCTCAGCTGCTTCTTTATTTTCAATCCCTAATTGTGCCCAGAACACTTTAGCATCAGTTTTCAAAAAATCATCTGCTACTTCAGGTAAAAATTCACTCCGTCTAAATACATCTACGATATCGATTGGATCATCGATTTCTGTCAAATTCGCATAGACTTTCTCGCCTAGAATTTCTTCACCAGCCAATAATGGATTTACTGGTATGATTTTATATCCATTGTCTTGCAATACCTGTGCAACCATGTAACTTGTTCGTTCTGGTTTATTGCTCAAGCCTACGACGGCAATATTTTTTGCTTCTTCCAAATAGTTGAAAATCGTTTCTTGTGTTGGATTTTTTACAGACATTTCTGCCACCCCTTGCTTTTCTTTTTATTCCATCTATTATACTTGTATCTTTCATTTTTTCAATTGTTCCTGTTACCTATTCATGCTAAAATAAAGGATAGTTTTCAACTTGAAAGAGGGTAAAAAATGAAATTGATCTTATTACTTATTTTAGCATATCTTTTAGGTTCTATTCCTTCCGGTGTCTGGATTGGCAAATTGTTTTTCAAAAAAGATATCCGACAACACGGGAGCGGTAATACTGGAACGACCAATACATTTCGTGTATTAGGCAAAACAGCCGGGATTGTTGTCCTGCTTATGGATATTTTAAAAGGTACATTGGCTACTTGTTTGCCGATGATCTTCCACCTTTCTGGGATTAACCCTCTTTGGTTTGGGGTATGCGCCATTCTTGGCCATACATTTCCGATTTTTGCTGGGTTCAAAGGAGGAAAAGCTGTTGCGACAAGTGCAGGAATGCTTTTAGGATTTAATCCTGTATTTTTTGTTTATTCTTGTATCATCTTTATCGTTAGTTTATTTTGTACAAGTATGGTGAGTTTGAGCAGTATGATCAGTGCAGTATTGATCACTTTATCTACGATCGTCCTTCCTTATGTAGCTCCTGTGATTTTGGCTAAGCCCAATTGGTTACTGACGATCATTGCCTTTTTAGTTTCTTCCTTTATCTTTTATCGGCATAAAGACAATATCAAGCGTATCAGAAACCATACAGAAAGTCGAATCCCGTTTGGTTTGAATAGCAGCAAGAAAAAATCCTGATACTTTTTCATTCCAAAGAGATAAAACGGGAGTGTGACAAATCGATGTCACACTCCCTTATTACTTACAGGATAGCTTTTTTACACACCTTGGTAAACGGTGTTCCCTGCTAACTTCTCGGTCACAACCTCTTACTTCACTGTGATGGAATATTTTGTCTTGAAGATTTCATGGGCACCTAGTTGATTGATCCCTACTTTTTCCATCAAGTTTCCACTACTGTTCACCGTGTCAGCGATTCCGCACCACGGTTCGATACAAACGAAAGGCGCTTCTTTTGGATAAGGAGACCAGATCCCTACATAAGGCATATCTTTATAGCTTAAAGTTACGCTATGGGAAGATTTTTCACTTCGAATGGCGTACGCATTTAGACCCCTTGTTTCAAAAACCAAGGCATCTTGCTCAAAAAGTTCACGATTCAAAGCCAGATTCGTATTTGTCTGACCTAACGTCTTTTGATCCATATCGATAAATGGGCCTTTCAATGGTAGGCGTAATCTTGATTTCAATGGAGAAAATGCCAGATAGAAATCTTCAAATGACAATCCTTCTTCAAGAGGTACATTGAAAGCAGGATGTCCACCGATAGAAAAGAACATTTCTTTTTCACCGGTATTTGCCACTTGATAATGAACCGTGATGCCGTCTCCTCCTAATTCATAGCTGATCACTAATTCAAAATCAAATGGATACTTTTCTAATGTCTCCGGCGTACTCCTTAAGATGAAACTAGCCATTTCTTGTCCATGTTCAATGACTTCAAAATCCATATCCCGAGCAAATCCGTGTTGCCCCATTTGATATGTTTTCCCTTGATAAACATACTGATCATCTTTTAAACGTCCAACAAAAGGGAATAAAACCGGTGCATGTCTGCCCCAATACGCTGGATCACCTTGCCAGATATACTCTAAACCGTGTTCTTTTGATTTCAGACTGATCAATTCCGCACCGTGTTCAGCGATTTCGGCGATCAGCTGGTCATTTTGAATAATAACAGTCATTGCCATTCCTCCAACTTCGACTTACTTTTTAAAATGGGAAGGCTGGAACAAACATTTCTATCTGCCCCAGTCCCCTTACTTCTAATAACTGTGTTTTGCTAACTCGTCTTTAAAACGGGAATTCAATACTTTTAAATAAGTTCCCTTCATGCCTAACGAACGAGATTCAATGATTCCAGCTGATTCCAATTTTCGTAAAGCATTGACGATCACAGAACGAGTGATGCCGATACTATCGGCAATATTAGAAGCAGTCAGACGACCTTCATCTCCATCCAATGCTTCAAAGATAGCTTGTACAGCCTTCAATTCGCTATAAGATAATGTGTTGATTGCCATTTGGACAGCCGTTGCACTCCGTACATCTGCTTCGATGCTTCGAGACTTCTGATAAAGGATCTGCATACCGACAACCGTAGCTCCATATTCTGCTAAGACTAGATCGTCATCTGCAAACGATTGTTCCATACGAGATAAGATAATCGTACCCAAACGTTCGCCAGCTCCAAAGATCGGAACGACAGTCGTCAGACCAAATGGATATTTCTCTCTTGACTCTACCGGAAATGCAGTAATATCACTAGTAATTGGGATATTAGCTTCAGTTTTCATCAACTGTGCCACTGTATCAGTATAAGATTCAGGAAATTGTTTCTCAACAAACATTGTTTTGATTCGTTCATTGTTCACATCGTGACGTTCATTATAACCTAGTAATACTCCGTCACTTCCTATGATATAGGTGTTGCTGTCAAGAATACCACCTAGTGTGACAGCCATTTTATCGTAAGGCAAATCTGCTTGCATGTCAAAAGTATTCTTTTGCTGCAAAAGTGTGTTTATCTTGCGGGTTTTCGTTAGCAAGTCTGTCATTGTCGTCCTCCGATTTTTTATAAAATATAGCGACTTAAATCTTCATTTGCCGCAATTGAGCCAAGTTTGTCATCCACATATGCTTCTGTGATCGTTATTTCTCCCATTTGCATATCTGGCGCTTCAAATAATAGATCTTCTAGTAGTTTTTCCAAAATGGTATGCAGTCTGCGTGCGCCGATATTATCTGTGTCACGGTTGACATCGAAAGCGATTTGAGCGATCCGTTCAATTGCTTCTTTTGTAAACGTAACTGACACATTTTCTGTACCGATCAACGCGACGTATTGTTTTACTAAAGCATTATTCGGTTCGGTCAGAATCTTCACAAAATCTTCAGCTGTCAAATCATCTAATTCTACCCGTATCGGGAAACGCCCTTGGAGTTCTGGAATCAAATCACTCGGTTTAGATAAATGGAACGCTCCTGAAGCAATGAATAAGACATGATCTGTTTGGATGATCCCGTATTTTGTATTTACTTGTGAACCTTCGACGATTGGTAATATGTCTCTTTGAACGCCTTCTCTGGATACTTCTCCAGATTGCTGTGATTTAGAAGTGATCTTATCGATTTCATCGATAAAAATAATTCCACTTTCTTCCGCTAATTTGATTGCCTCACTATGGATATCAGCATCCTTGACTAATTTTGCTGATTCTTCCTTGATCAATAACTCTAAAGCTTCTTTGACTGTTACCGTCCGTTCCACTTTTTTCTTCGGTGTCAAAGCACCTAGAGTTTCATTTAGGTCGATCCCCATTTGCTCCAATCCATTGTTCATCATTGGTGCAGGTTTCTTTTGGTCTTCAACTTCAATGGTTACTTCACGACTATCCAGTAAACCCTTTTGTAGTTGTTCCAAGACTGTACGGCGATTGATTCGAATATCTTCTGTCACTTCTTCTTGCGGTTCAGCGGTATTTTGCTGACTAGCATTAAAAAGATTCATCATTTGTTCAAATTGATTAGTGGATTGTTTCTGTTCTTTTTTGATACCAGGTACCAAGATTTTTACCAAACGTTTTTCTGCATTTTTTTTAGCACTTGTGTATACACGGCTGTACTGCTCTTTTTCTACGATTTTGATCGCATTTTCTACTAAATCCCGAACCATTGATTCTACATCTCTTCCGACATAACCGACTTCAGTAAATTTTGTTGCTTCGACTTTGACAAATGGTGCATTGACGATTTTTGCCAAACGTCGTGCGATTTCTGTTTTACCGACCCCTGTAGGTCCGATCATCAGCATATTTTTTGGTGTAATATCTTGTTGCATTTTTTCATCTAACTGCAAACGGCGATAGCGGTTACGCAAAGCAACGGCAACAGATTTTTTTGCTGCGTGCTGTCCTACGATATATTCATCTAATTCACTTACGATTTGTCTTGGTGTTTGTTTTAATTCATACATATCTACTCACCTCTTACAGTTCTTCTACGATAATATTATGATTAGTAAAGATACAGATATCTGCGGCAATATTTAACGCATTTTCTGCAATTTCTTTCGCACTCATGTCGTTTTGAGCATAGTTTTTCATTGCTCGGGCTGCAGCCAACGCAAAATTCCCTCCTGATCCGATAGCTAAGATACCATCATCTGGTGTGATAACTTCTCCTGTACCTGAAACAAGAAGCATTTCTTTATCATTCATTACGATCAGCATCGCTTCAAGTTTTTGCATAGATTGCTGTGTCCGCCATTCTTGAGCTAATTCGACAGCTGCGCGTTGTAGATTCCCGTTATATTCGTTTAGTTTGCCTTCAAATTTTTCTTCTAAAGTAAACGCATCTGCAACACTTCCGGCGAAACCTACAACAACTTCTCCATTGTAGATACGTCGTACTTTCTTTGCAGTGCCTTTCATGACAACAGATTCACCCATTGTTACTTGGCCATCTCCAGCCATAGCAAATTTCCCGTCTTTTTCGACGGCACAGATAGTGGTTGAATGAAATGGTGATTCGACCATGTTTGTTTCCTCCTAAATTTGTTCTTTTCCTTATTTTTACGCTCTTGGATGGAAAGAACGATAGTTTTTTTGTAAACTTTCTTTTGTTACATGGGCATAGATCTGGGTAGTCGATAAATTGGCATGTCCTAGCAATTCTTGGACTGTCCGCAAATCTGCCCCATTATTTAATAAATGAGTAGCAAATGTATGGCGCAGCATGTGAGGATGGATATCACTATCCAAACTGCTTTTTTTGATCATTTGATTCAAGACATATTCAATTCCAGTAGGCGTGATTGGTTTTCCATGATGATTCACAAAAACGATATCATGCTCTTCGTGATATTTTGTCATCAATACCTGGCGGCCTTCCCTGAAATATTCTTGCAGAGCATCTTGAGCAAAAGAACCTAGAGGAGCATATCTCTCTTTGTTCCCTTTACCATGGATCAACATGACCTCTGAATC
Organism: Enterococcus sp. FR204; assembly: GCF_031143325.1. Taxonomy (NCBI): domain Bacteria; kingdom Bacillati; phylum Bacillota; class Bacilli; order Lactobacillales; family Enterococcaceae; genus Enterococcus; species Enterococcus sp. FR204. The sequence continues at coordinate 10,226 of NZ_JAKZIW010000020.1, forward strand.
AAAATCAATGTCTGATACCGACAAACTGCTACACTCACTTAAACGGATGCCTGACCCGTAAAGGACTTCCAGTAAAGCGCGGTTCCTCAAATCCAAAGGACTATCTCCTGCTACGCTGTCAAAAAGTGCTTGCATTTCATTTTCATAAAAAAAACGTGGCAGTCTCAAATTTTTCTTTTTGAGATGAACGTAAGAAAATGGATTTTCTTTTATCACTTCTTCTTTGAGAAGATACTGATAAAACGAACGTAGGCTGGCTATCTTGCGACTGATAGAATTTCTGCTATAGCTAGGACGATGATCAGCTAATGCACTCAAATAGACACGAACCGTAAAATATTCCGCCTTCAGCAGATCAGCGTCTCCAGATTCCTCCAAAAAATGTTTGAAATGGAGAATGTCTTCTTCATATGCTTCTTTCGTTTTTTCTGAATATCCTCTTTCGACAATCAAATAACGCAAAAATTTTTGTTCCCACGTGGCTTCTGTCATTTTCTCACCTTCCTTTTGTCCCAGAGAATAATTTAGCACAGCGTTTATAAAAAGACAAATAAATTGTCAGAATTTAACCAATATTTCTAAGTTTGTTCACAATTGGCGCAATTCCTCACATTTTGTTTGAGAAATTCTTAAGAAAAACGCAAGAAAAAGAGCGAGACTATCCGTCTCACCCTCTTCATGGAGTTTCCTTACTCATTTGGGACTGCAGTTTTTTCTAATTCTGTTTTTATTGCCTCATTAGCTTTTAAAGCTCGTTGTGCAATTGCTTCATATCTTGCTTTTTTGTCTCGAATGCGCTCTGGCAGTTCAGGAAACAGACCATAGTTGGCATTCATCGGTTGGAAATGTTTTCCTTCCGCATGAGTAATGTAGTAAGCCATACTTCCAATAGCTGTTTCTTGTGGAAACTCGACTGGTTCCATTTCTTTTGCTAAGCGTGCGGCGTTGATTCCAGCAAGTAGTCCGCTCGCTGCACTTTCAACATAGCCTTCTACACCAGTCATCTGACCTGCAAAGAACAGATCTTCGCGTTTTGTTGATTGGTAAGTCGGTTTCAGCAATTCTGGCGAATTCATAAAGCTGTTTCGGTGCATCACACCATAGCGAACGAATTCAGCATTTTCCAACCCAGGAATCATCCGGAAAACACGTTTTTGCTCGCCCCATTTCAAGTGAGTCTGAAAGCCCACGATGTTGTATAAAGAAGCTGCAGCATTGTCTTGACGCAGCTGGATAACAGCATAAGGACGTTTGCCAGTTTTAGGATCTTCCAATCCAACTGGTTTCATAGGTCCGAAAAGCATCGTTTTGAATCCTCGCTGTGCCATTACTTCAATTGGCATACATCCTTCAAAATATTTTTCTTTCTCAAAAGATTTAAGTTCTGCCACTTCGGCATTGATTAGTGCCTCATGGAAAGCTTTGAATTCCTCTTCTGTCATCGGACAGTTCAAGTAAGCTGCTTCTCCTTTGTCATAGCGGGACTTCAAATATACTTTATCCATATCGATCGTAGCTTTGTCTACGATTGGTGCAGCTGCATCATAGAAATAAAAACCATCTGAACCATTGAATGCTTTGATGCTTTCTGCTAATGGATGAGAAGTCAAAGGTCCTGTTGCTACTACGGTGATTCCTTCCGGTATTTCAGTAATTTCTTCGTTTATCACTGTTACTAATGGATGCTCTTTGACTTTTCGGGTAATTGTTTCAGAAAAAGAATCGCGGTCAACAGCTAAGGCACCACCAGCTGGCACTGCTGTTTCATCTGCCGAAGTGATTACTACCGAATCCAATCGGCGCATTTCTTCTTTCAATAACCCTACTGCATTAGCCAAACTGTTTCCTCTTAATGAATTGGAACATACTAGTTCAGCAAAATTACTTGTGTGATGCGCCTCAGTCGATTTGACTGGACGCATTTCATATAAACGGACAGGGACTCCTGCTTGTGCGATTTGCCAAGCAGCTTCACTTCCGGCAAGCCCTGCTCCAACAACATTTACCATTTTCAATGAAAGAACCTCTTTTCTATTATTTTTGGATGTCTTCTTCGTAATCTCCATTTACACAGACTACTTGTTTACCGCCTTTGACTTTCTTCTCGACCAGATATCCGTCACATTTTGGACAATTTCTGCCCACTGGTTTATCCCAAGAAGTGAATTCACATTCTGGGAAACGGGAACAACCATAGAATAGTCTGTTTTTCTTAGATTTTCGTTCAATGACTTGTCCTTCATGACATACTGGGCAAGTCACACCGATTTCTTTTACGATTGGTTTCGTATTCCGACAATCAGGAAAATTACTGCAAGCATAAAACTTCCCATATTTCCCTAATTTTATTACCATCGGATGTCCACAGACATCACAATCGAATCCTGCTGGTTCATCTTTGATTTGAATTTTTTCGATTTTTTCTTCCGCATTCGTCAGTTCTTTTTCAAACGGTTTATAGAAACGATCAACCACTTTGACCCACGCTTCCGTGCCTTCTTCAATTTTATCCAAATCTCCTTCCATTTCTGCTGTGAAATGGATATCGACGATTTGAGGGAAGAATTCACAGATTAATGAATTGACAATTTCTCCTAGTTCAGTCGGCTCAAATCTTTTTTGTGTCAATTTTACATAGTAGCGTCTTTGGATCGTATCAAGTGTTGGTGCATAAGTGGAAGGTCGCCCTACCCCGTTTTCTTCTAGTGCACGAATCAACGTAGCCTCACTAAAACGTGCTGGTGGTTGAGTAAAATGTTGTTTTGGTTCAATATCAACAGATTGGACTACATCGCCTTCTTCAAGTTCTGGAAGAATATTTTCTTTCTCTTCTTTGCCGTCATCTCTACCTTCCACATACACTTGCATGAATCCTTTGAATTTGATTTTTGAACCGTTCGCAATGAAGATGACACCATTTTGTTCTAATGTCACTTTCATTGTATCTAAAATAGCTGGTGTCATCTGACTAGCCACAAAACGTGACCAGATCAATGTATAAAGTTTCAATTGATCTTTATCTAAATATTGTTTGAGTTCATCTGGTGTACGAAGCACACTCGTTGGACGCACAGCTTCATGGGCATCTTGTGCGCCTTGAGCATTTTTGATCTTTCGGTGATCATGTCTAGAAAATTCTTTTCCATACGTATCTTCAATAAATGCTGCGGCCTCTGCTTTTGCTGTATCGGCAATCCGGGTAGAATCAGTACGCATGTATGTAATCAAGCCGACTGTTCCTTGTTTACCCAAAGTGATTCCTTCATATAATTGCTGTGCTACCATCATGGTTTTTCTTGTTCGAAAGTTTAACTTACGGGCAGCTTCTTGTTGCAGGCTACTTGTAGTGAAAGGATTCGCAGGGTTTCTTTTGCGCTCTTTCTTTTCTACTTTTTTAACTTCGAAGTCTGTTCCATCAATTCTAGCAGTGACTTCTTTTACACTTTGTGCATCTGGTAATTTCTTTTTCTTACCGTCGATTCCCCAGAAATTTGCTTTGAATTTCTTGCGAGCTTTTTTAAAATTACCGTCGATGCTCCAATATTCTTCTGGAACAAATTCTCGGATCTCTTTTTCACGGTCAATAATAATTTTTAAAGCGACAGATTGGACACGTCCTGCACTTAACCCTTTCTTGACCTTACGCCAGAGAATAGGACTGATCGAATAACCAACGATTCTGTCTAAGGTACGACGAGCTTGCTGTGCATCTACTAAATCTACATCGATCGTTCTTGGTTCCTTAAAAGCTGCTTTGACTGCGTCTTTTGTGATTTCATTGAAGACCACCCGATTTTTTTCTTTCAGATCCAACCCAAGTAGGTACGCTAAATGCCAAGCAATCGCTTCTCCTTCTCTATCCGGGTCACTTGCCAAGTAAACTTTTTTAGCTTTTTTTGCTGCGGCTTTAAGGCTTTTGATGACATCGCCTTTTCCGCGTATAGAAATATAATGGGGTTCATAATTGTTTTCAAAATCGATACCCATTTTACTTTTCGGTAAATCTCTTATATGGCCAACACTGGCCATTACTTTATAGTTTCGTCCAAGATATTTCTCAATTGTCTTGGCTTTTGCAGGTGATTCTACAATCACTAAATATTTATACGCCATTACTGAATGGACTCCTTTCCATTGTCGTGTTCCTACTATTAAAAGAGGATTCATACAAATCGTAGCTAATCATATCCATTCAGAAAACGTTTGTCAAGAAAAGCAAATGAAAAGTATGGTGTTATTCTTTAAATTCTGCCAAGATATCTTCACCCGAAACCGTGCAAACTGCACCGTCTTGGATCAAATGATGACATCCGGTAGAATGTTCTGTTAAAATATTTCCTGGAACAGAAAAAACTGTTCTTCCAAGATCCAATGCTTGCTGTGCTGTTATCAGAGAGCCGCTTTTTTTCTTGGCTTCAAAGACACATGTTCCTTTAGACAAAGCTGCGATAATCCGATTTCTCATTGGAAAACGATGCTTTTTCGGGCCGGATTGAGGAGGATATTCACTCAAAAGAAGATGATCATTTGCAATCACCTCTTGCAAGTCACGATTTTCAGCAGGATAGACTTGCTCTATCCCTGTTCCAATGACTGCGATTGTCCGTCCACCATGAGAGATTGCTGCTTGGTGACCGTATGTATCTATCCCTTTCGCGCAGCCACTGACGATCACATATCCAGCTTCTACCACTGGTTTTAGTAAATAATAAACTGTTTTTTTGGCTAAAGCAGAAGTGTGTCTTCCACCAACAACGCTTAACATGTTACAAGAAAGTAAAGATAGATCACCATTATAAAACAGTACAATTGGCGGATAGGTCAAGTGAAGTAGCTGAGGGGGATATTTGGGATCAAAGCAAGTGATAAACGACTGTTTCGATTGAATTTTGCCCCAGTTAGCGTGAATTTCCTGCCAACTTTTGCGAAACAGCTCCCGATGTGTGGTTATTTTACCTATCTTAATGATGTCTTCAAATCCGATTTCTTTATAAGGATACTGCATCATCCAGTTAGCAAGTGCCCATTTTCCTTGACTACTGATTCTTTTTGTATAAGCAAGTTTCAATAAATTCTCTTCTATTTGATACATCATAAAACCGCCTTTCGTCTCTCTTTCTAATAAGATACGTAAAAGCGGCTGTTTTTTATTGTAAATATTTTTTTACAGGTGCAAAACTTTTACGATGGATTGGCGTAATTCCTTGTCGTTCAAGTCCTTCTAAGTGTTCCTTTGTTCCATAACCTGCATTATGCGAGAAACCATATCCAGGATAAAGCACGTCATATTCTTTCATCAATTGGTCTCGATATACTTTAGCAATGATACTTGCAGCAGCAATCGACACAGATCGTGCATCCCCTTTGATTATTTTTTCCTGCTGGATAGGCAAATCCAAGGTCATCGCATCGATCAACAAATAGCTTGGTACAATGGACAATTTTTCTACTGCTTGGATCATCGCTAATTTACTTGCTTCATAAATATTCACATCATCGATTGTCTGCTGATCAACGATCCCGATCCCGATTGCCAGGGCTTTTTCTTGAACTTGTTGATAAAGAAGTTCTCGCTTTTTCTCTGATAATTGTTTGGAGTCATTCAGCCCTAATATGATCTCATTTTTCGGCAAGATAACTGCAGCTGCCACGACAGGTCCAGCTAATGGTCCTCTTCCTACTTCATCAATGCCGGCAATCCATTGGTGACCTTGTGCGTACCCTTGCTTTTCAAAGCAAAACATTTCTTCATATTTTTCCTTAATTAATGCTTCCTTTTTCAATCGTCGTTCAAAAGAAGCCAGTGCTTGCTGCACGCCTTTGCGTGGATCATTTCTTAATGATTCTAGTGTAGGATCATCTATTCTCTGTATGCTTTTCAATCGTTCTTCGATACTTTGGATGGATTCAGTCATCACTTTTTTGCTCCATTTCTTCGCAACGATCCAGTGTGTATCGTCCAAGTTTTCCTTGGCGAATATCATGCACGACTAATTCGCTGCCGCGATCATAGTCTTCTTTATACCCACGTTTTGCTGTAATATCCATCAGTAATTCCGGTGCCAATTTTTCTTCTTGCTCGATTGATAAACCATAACGATCGCTGATTCTTCCTGAATAATATCGGGCAAAAAAGTCTAATCCGTAAATCGCTAAATCATCTAAATGGACAAGCTGGTCTTTGATCGCGCCTGTCAGCGCTAGTTTTTTGCCGATTTCTTCATCTTCAAATTTGGGCCATAAAATCCCTGGTGTGTCTAACAATTCCAACTCATTACCTAAACGAAGCCACTGCTGACCTTTTGTTACGCCAGGCTTATTTCCTGTCTGTGCAATTTTCTTGCCTACTAGTCGATTCATCAACGTAGATTTCCCAACATTTGGAATACCTAAGACCATTGCCCGAATAGCGCGAGGCTTGATCCCCCGAGCAGCATCTCTTGCCCGTTTTTCTTTCAATGCTTCTTTAGCCGCAGGTACTAGACCTTTAATTCCTTTACTTTCTTGTGCCGTGATAGCTAATGCAAGATGGCCTTGTTTACGAAAATATTCTTGCCATAGCTTTGTCTGTTGTGGATCTGCCAGATCCGCTTTATTCAATAAAACAAGGCGAGGTTTTTGCTGAATGATCTGATCTAGCATTGGATTACGAGAAGATAAAGGTAATCGTGCGTCTACCAATTCAAATACGATGTCCACATATTTCATTTTTTCAGAAACTTCTCGTCGGGCTTTTGCCATATGTCCCGGAAACCATTGGATGGTCATTGTTCTCTCCATTCCTTTCATACCGGAATATTCCCCGGCTTTACTTGTTTTTTTTCTTTTTCAATATAAATTCACTTTTTTATTATAAAGAAATTCCATCTATTAGTTAAGTGAAAGTGAACCAGTCCTCATTCTATCACATCTTCACTTTTTTGATGATGTAAATTTTTATTTTGGTTTCTATATATGAATCTAAATTTTTGACAGCGTTTCCTAAATAAGAGATGATAGACGAACAAAACGGAAAGGAGACGAAACAAATGAATAGTATGGTTTTTGTTAATTTTCCTGTTGCTGATGTCAATCGTTCCGTTGCTTTTTATGAAAAGCTGGGTTTTAAAAAAAATGAAGAATTTTCTACTGAAGAAGCTGGTTCAATGGTATGGGATGACACTTTTTGGGTAATGCTTCTCTCTCATGATTTTTATAAAAAATTTATAAAAGATAAAGAAATAGCTGATAATAAAAAAACAAGTGGTGCTTTGATTTCGTTTAGTGTTGAAAACGCGGATGAAGTAAAAAAATTTGCTCAAATTGCAAAAGAAAATGGTGGTACTTTCCACGAAGTAGATATGGGAATGCCTGAAGAAGAAATGTTTTCATTAGAAGTCCAAGATCTAGACGGAAATACATTAGAACCCGTATGGATGAAGATGTAAGCAGATAACTAATCTGACGTTTTTTATAACAAAAAAACAAAGGCGGATGATACGATAAGTATTCTCCGCCTCTATTTTTTTCATTCGTACAATCTCTTTTTTACAGTTTATAAAAGCAGTCTTCTCACCCTTTTTTTAATTGTTAAATGCCAGTGTATGTAAATCACCAATGTGTCATGACACATTGGTGATTTTATGGTATCCTTTTATTATTAACTGACAAAGGAGAGAATATTTTGAACACTTTGATTGCAAAAGACGTTTTTAGATTGCCCGAAATGAATGCAAGATTGTTGTCGACCTCTGCTCTTTTATTAGCCCTTGATGTCATCTTATACAAAATAGCGATTGGTCCTGCTTATTTTCAAATCACATTCGGATTTTTAAGTATGGCGCTTATGGGTTATCTATATGGACCGATCTGGGCTGGTTTGCTTGAAATGTTGTCGAACACTTTAAATTTCACGATATTTGGTTCAGGAACGTTTCAAGCTGCTTTTCTTATCACGGCTTTCCTTGGTGGATTTATTAATGGCTTATTTTTATATCATAAAAAGATAAACCTGCCTTCCGTCATCGCTGCCCAATTATTGATTATGATCCCAGTCAGCCTTTTTATCAATTCTTGGCTGATGTCTGTTTTGTTTGGTGCAGATTTCAAAGTGATTTTTCTAGGTAGAGTCATCAGGAATATGATCCAAATCCCTATTCAAATAATGGTTGTTTATTCATTTATCAAAACTTTAGAGGCTAGAAAAGTGTTTAAACGAGCTGTTTGATTTTACGTACTAAGGTAGTAAACTGATTTTGGATTAAACAATAAAGCGTGCAGTCTCAACAGACTGCACGCTTTATTGTTTCTCACTGGATCCATTTTATTTCATCAAGTGGATAATAGACAAATCTTGCTTTACCTAGAATATCAGTTTTATTGATCGTGCCAAACGAACGACTATCTTTTGAAACTCTTCGATTATCTCCAAGTACAAAATAATTATCTTCCGGAAGCTTGGATTGTCCCGTTAGCTCTTGTAGTGTAAAGTCCGTCGTATAGGATGCATTTGCATGATCTGATTTCAGGTTTTTAGTTAGATAAGGTTCCTTAACTACTTTCCCATTGATCTTCAATTGATCATTTTGGTAGCTGACATTTTCTCCTGGAAGACCGATTACTCGTTTGATATAAATCGTGCCATCTGCTAATTGAAAAACAACAATATCAAATCGTCTGATCTCCGAAAATTTTTCCATCACAACCATATCACCTTGCTTCAACACGTTTTCCATTGAATTGCCTTCCACTGGTACCGGGATGAATAAAAATCCCCGCAACATGAACGCAAGGAATACAGAAACAAGTAAGTATTTCAATACAAGCCAGAAGCGATTAATATAGCGTTGTTTTTTTGTCAATCTCTATCAATCCATCCCTCGTTTTTTCATTCTTTCTTTATTATAAGAAAAATATCAAAAAAATGCGACTAGATAGCTGAAATAAAAATAATTCTTTCAATTAGGCTATTGGACAAAAAACTTTTTTGATCATAAAGTACAAAACTATCTCTTATATGTCATGATTATTTTCTAAATATTTTTCCCATGCTTCGTCAAAGATATCCATGGACGCCAAATAGTCGACATTCAGTTCCAGATAATTAGAAATTTCTTCGTAGCTAGAGCTGTGCTTAGGAAATTGGATGTCTTTACCGGCTTCTGTAGCGAAAACAGATAAAGCATCATGTGTGCCACCGCCTCGCAGTGTCATTAAATAATGAAAAAAGCTTCGATTCACCCTTCGTTCCTCCAATTTTCTTCGATAAAGGCAGCCCGGCGTGCATGGTTTCTTTTAAAATTTTCAGGATGCTTTTTATAATACTCTTGATGGTCTTCTTCTGCTAGATAAAATGGTTGGGCTGGTTCGATTTTTGTAACGATTGGCTGTTCGAAACGTCCACTTTCAGCTAACTGTTTCTTACTTTTTTCAGCAATGATCCGCTGTTCTTCTGTCAAATAAAAGATCACCGGGCGATAATTGTCACCGCGATCCTCGAATTGTCCGAAAGCGTCAGTTGGATCAGTTTGCTGCCAGTAAAGTTCTACTAATTGTTCATATGAAATCAATGTTGGATCATAGATAATCTCCACTGCTTCTGTATGTCCAGTCGTTTGGCTTTTTATTTGTTCATAAGTCGGATCTGGTACATGCCCTCCAGTATATCCTGACATCACTGTATGGATACCAGGAAGCGTGTCGAAAGGCTGGATCATACACCAGAAGCAGCCTCCTGCAAATATTGCTCGTTCCATTATGATTCCCCCTCTAATACTACTCATCCGATGATTTTTTATTTTCTTTTGTCTTGCTTTTAGTACTGCTGGTGCTAGTTTTGTTGGTATTTGAGTTGTTTGAAGCATCAGAGGTATCTTTTGGCAAATATAGACTAAACCGAATGTCATCATTTACTAAGTCGATTTTATCTGCTTTAATATACATCCCGTTTTGCATTCGGAATTGATCCAACCTAAGCATGATAGTCAGATCATCTGTATTGACTTCGATCCAATCTGGTAATTTATAGTTTCTCTTGATCATATTCATCACATCTTTGATTGGCAAACTCAATGTTCCGATAGAAAGACTTCTAGCTTTTAGTTGGACATTTCCGTTTTCCATCACATACGGATCAAAATATAAATAGAAATCGATAGGAAAACCTAGTACTTCGAAAGTACCATTGAGTAGTGCTTCATTTTCCAAATAAAATTTATATTCAATATCACTATCTTTTTGATACTCACTAAGGAAAAAGCTGATGATTTGATTGACTTTTTCTTTATTTGAATTGATCGTTAAGACAGGATCTCCTTGTCTTTCCGTAAGAGCTGGTATTTCTGGGAGTTCTGGTTCCCGATTAGCAAAAATACGGCTGCCTAAAAATACGGTCGAACCAAGTACTACCCCAAGAAGGATAAGGAAGGCGAATTTCCAGTAATTTGTTTTCTTTGTTTTGTTTGAAGATACGTCAGATCTTGTTTTCATGTTTATTGATCATCCTCCTTCTCTAGCCATTGGTTTTGTGTCTCGATCAGCTGATCTCTCACTGCATTTGCCATCAATTGATAACCTAAATTATTTGGATGGAAATGATCTTCTTCATAGAGCACATTATTTTTGATGCCATTTAGATTTTCTGTCGTTCTAGTTGATTGATCTGTTCCTTCTTCTGTGACACCTACTTCCTGATTCAATCCTTGATAAAGCAAATCATTGATTGGGATAAAGTAGCAGTTCGGCATTTTTTTCGTCACCGTTTCTGTTCCTTTGTTCCAATTATTTACAATTGTCTGCATGTCAGTGATCTCAGGAAAGTTCAAATAAAATGGATTGTAGATGCCTAAAATGTAAATAGGTGCGGTTTTATTGAGGGATCGAAATTCTTCCAATAGTTCTGTGACATTTTCCTGATAGTTTTTCAGTGGCTTTTTAAAGGAATTGACCGTTAACCCGAATAAATTATTTTGGATAACTTTCATCAAATCATTACCGCCAACAGTCAGTGTGATAAAATCAGCTGTTTTGATATTGTTTCGAATTTCTTCTTTTGTTTTTACTCGCTTTAAGATCTGGTCACTTCGTTCACCATTTACACCATAGTTTTCTGTTTCAACCGCGGTCAAATTATAACGGTCTTTTAGATCATTTGCGACAAGGGGAACGAATCCTCCTTGCTTGGTTTGATCTCCTACTCCTTCAGTCAGCGAATCTCCGATAGCTATGTAGTGAAGTTTTTCTTTTTTATTTGGATCTTCTCTCACAGTAGTTACTGGTTTCATTAGTGGGCCAGCTTTCGGTATAGAAGCAGCTAAACCTGCATAGATGATGATCGCAATTAATAATGGGAACAAAACGAGGATCAAATGTCGTTTCGTTAATTTCATTTTTTCACCTCTTGTATTCGATTGGTTCTAATGTTATCAAAAATTTTATCAAAAAGGTAGTCTTTATGAAAAAAGAAAACAATTATTTTCCTAATTTTATAAAGAAAAAGAGAATAAGCTGCAAGCCTTTCAGGCTGAGGGCTTATCCTCTTTTCGACTAATCTACATAATACATGATTGCAAACGCGTCTTTACCAGTATGCGTAGCGATAACCGGATTCGTATGCAGTACAGGGATATGCATGTCCGGGAATAATTCTTGCAAACCCTCTTTGAATTCTTGCGCCAATTCTTTTGCATCCGCATGTGAAATACCGATTTGTCGCACATTTGGCAATTCTTTCAGTTCATTTTTCAAATTATTAAACCATTTATCGAACGTTTTCTTTCCTCGCCCCTTAGTTACAGGGATTAATTCAGAATGGGCGAAATTCATCACCACGCGTATGTTCAAAACACTAGACAGCAAACCAGTTGTTCGGCTGATTCTTCCACCTTTTACCAAGTTATCTAGTGTGGATATTCCGATGTATAATTTTGTATTGTCTTGTACTTTTTTGACTTCTTCAAGGATTTCCTCTACTGTTTTACCTTCTTTTGCTAATTCAGCTGCTCGAATTACCTGAAAAGATAATCCTTGGTCAGTGGTATCACTGTCGATAACCGTTACTTTCGTTTTTGTTAGATTACTGGCTTGTCTTGCTGCTTCTACTGTTCCACTCAAGCCTTTTGTCATATGGATCGAAATCACTTCACTGCCGTCTTCTCCTAGCTCATCATACATCGAGATAAATTCTCCAATCGGTGGTTGGCTTGTTTTGGGCAGATTTTTTGCTTTTGCCATCATTTCCATAAATCTTTCGCCGTCTAGTTGGTCATCATCGGGATATACTGTTCCGTCGATCATGATGGATAGCGGCATGACACGAATGCCTAAAGCATCGCGTACATTTTTTTCCATCGTACATGAAGAATCTGTTACGATTTTTACATTTGTCATTATTTTCTCTCTCTCTTTCTTTAACAAGATGCCTTATTCATGTTAAACTACATGTAAGACAATTTCTATTTTTAGTATAACAGACAAATAATGATTTTTCATTAATTACACCTAGTAAAGGAGCCGTTTTCATGGAAAAAACGAAATTTAATCGAACGTATGAAATATTAAATGAAGTGTTTAATGCAGTCACCCATGGAATTGGGACTGGATTGAGTATCGCGGGACTAGTGGTTCTTTTAGTAAAAGGTGCCCACTTGCATTCCTCCCTCCATATTGTCTCTTATGCTATCTATGGATCGATGATGATTCTTTTATTTTTAACGTCTACTTTGTTCCATTCATTGATTTTTACAAAAGCAAAAAAGGTGTTCCAAGTATTCGATCATAGTTCGATTTTTCTTTTGATTGCAGGAAGTTATACTCCTTTTTGTTTGCTGAGTATCCGAGGATGGGTAGGTTGGACTTTATTTGTATTAATCTGGTTGTTTGCGATTCTTGGCATTATATATAAAGCGTTGACGTTGCATAAACGGGAGAGAGTATCAAAAGTATCTACGATCATCTATATTTTTATGGGGTGGCTCTGTGTCGTGGCTGCTGTTCCTCTTTATCACTCTCTTGGAATGACTGGTGTTATTTTGATGGTAGCAGGCGGGCTTTCTTACACGATAGGCGCATTCTTTTATAGCTTGAATTCTATCCGCTATATGCATGTTGTTTGGCATTTGTTTGTTATGTTAGGTGCAGGTTTTATGTACTTCTCTGTTTTATTCTTTACTTAATAAAAAAAATAAAGCTATGGATGGGACAGCTCTAAATAACAGCTAGTCTATCCATAGCTTTTTTATATCGTCAATTCGCCTGTCCCGCTTTTTACAGGATTCTCATTACGCTGATACGTTTCAAATTGATGCGGATAACGATTTTTTTCATCCATTTCTCCTTGACTAGTATTGATCAGTGACCAATCAGACCAGTCAACAGGTGGAAAATAAGCATCTCCATCGAATACATGATGGATGACTGTACGGTATAATATCGTACAAAATGGCAGAAATTCTTGATAAACAGCTGACCCTCCAGCGATGAAAAAGATACCGTCTGTTTCTTTTTCCAGAGCAAGCACGTCTTCCACACTATGCATGACATGCACGCCTTCTGCTTTATAGGAAGAATCTCTCGTCAAAACAATCGTCTGACGATTCGGCAACGGACGGCTACCCATCCCTTCGAATGTTTTTCGTCCCATCACTAGTGTATTTGCTTCTGTCATTTGTTTGAAGAATTTCAGATCATTTGGCAAACGCCAAGGAAGACGGTCTTCTTTTCCAATCAATCCGTTTTCATCCTGTGCCCAAATTGCAGCTAACATTTTCTCATCCTTTCTGATTCTAAACAGCGATAGGAGCTTTGATCGCCGGATGTGGGTCATATCCTTCTAATTGGATATCTTCCATCTCAAAATCAAATACTGACTGCTTTTCCTGATTCAAAACTAAAGTCGGAAATGCGCGTATTTCTCGGCTCAATTGTTCTTTCATTTGTTCGATATGATTGATATAAAGATGAGCATCTCCTAATGTGTGAACAAATTCGCCAACCGCTAAACCTGTTTCATGTGCAATTAGGTGAGTCAGCAACGCATAACTTGCAATGTTGAACGGAACGCCTAGAAACACATCCCCACTGCGTTGATACAATTGGCAGCTTAGCCGTCCCTCTTGAACATAAAATTGATACATCGTATGACAAGGAGGCAAAGCCATGCTAGGAACATCTTCCGGATTCCATGCAGAAATGATCAATCTTCTAGAATCAGGAGTCTTTTTGATTGCTTCGATCACTTCTTTGATTTGATCGATAAAGCCACCGTCTTTTGTTTCCCAGTGACGCCATTGATAGCCGTAGATGTGTCCAAGATCGCCGTATGTTTCAGCAAAGGAATCATCGGTTAGGATCTTCTCGCAAAAAAACTTGCTCTGCTTTTTATATTCTTCATTGAATTCAGGATCTGTCAAACATCTATGGCCAAAATCAGTCATATCTGGTCCATTATAGTCTGGACTTTTGATGTAGCGTTCAAATGCCCATTCATCCCAAATATGGTTTTTATTTTGTAATAGATAGCGGATATTCGTATCTCCTTTTAAAAACCAAAGCAATTCGCTTTTGATCAATCCAAAAGGTACTCGTTTCGTTGTTAACAAAGGAAACCCTTTTTGCAGATCAAACCGCATTTGGTATCCGAATAAGCTTAATGTGCCTGTGCCTGTTCTGTCTTCTTTACGATGCCCTTCTTCCAACAATTTTCTTCCTAAGTCAAGATACGCTTGTTCCATCCTTTTTCCTCCTAATCTTCTACCCATTCACTCAAGTATTCCCACCGTGCCATTTTTTCTTCAAGTTGTGCTTCTGTTTCAGATACGTCGTTTTGCAATTCTTGTAATCGAGTGAAATTATCTCCTTGATGATTCATCTCTTCTTGGAGCAATGAGATTTTTTCTTCAAGTTCTGCAATCTCATCTTCAATCGTTTCCCATTCTTTTTGTTCCATGTAAGATAATTTCTTCTTTTCAGCAGGTTCCTTGCTCTGTATTTTTGGTTTCGCTTTTTCAGCAGGCTGCTGGGTCTCTTTTTGCTTCAGTAAATAACTGGACATGTTTCCGTAATAAAGTTCTTGTTTTCCGTTTCCTTGGAATACTAATAACTTATCTGCTACCTTGTCCAAGAAATAACGGTCATGGGAAACAGTGATCACAGCACCTGGAAAACTTCTAAAATAATCTTCCAAAATCGTCAATGTTGCTATGTCCAAATCATTGGTCGGTTCATCCAATAATAAAACATTAGGTTGCTGGATCAGCAGTTTCAACAAAAATAACCGGCGTTTTTCTCCGCCTGAAAGTTTGCCTATCAGTGTCCCATGCATAAATCTTGGAAATAAAAATCGTTCAAGTAATTCTGCTACTCCGATTTGACTGCCATCTGCTGTTTTTGCTTCTTCAGCAGCTTCTTGTAAGTAAGCAATCATCCGTTTATCTGGTGCCATTTCTTCATTTTCTTGTGTATAATACGCAAGATGAACCGTTTCACCGATAGACATTGTACCGCTATCCAGGGGAATTCTGCCAGCTAGAATATTAAGCAATGTCGATTTTCCTGCACCATTTTTACCAGTAATACCTAGTCTTTCCCGAGATTGAATCAGTAAATCTAAATGTTCTAGCAGTGTTTGGTCATTTATACGGTAACTGCCATCTTTGATTTCCAGTACTTTTTTCCCTAAACGTTGTGTCGCTAGGTTCAGCTCTAAATCATCTTCTTGGTTTACTTGGTACAAGTTCTCCTTTAGATCTTCGAAACGGTTGATCCGTGCTTGCTGCTTGGTGCCACGTGCCTGTACGCCAGCCCTCATCCAAGCTAATTCCTGTTTATAAAGCCGCTTGCGCTTTTCTTCTTGTTCTACTTCTACACGATCACGTTCTGCTTTTTCTAAGACGTAAGCTTCATAATTTCCTTTATACTCGTATAATTTTCCAAATGAAAGTTCGAAGATTCGGTTTGCTACTCTATCTAGAAAATAACGATCGTGGGTAACCATCAATAGTGCGCCACGGTATTGTTTCAAATAGTTTTCCAACCACTCGATCGCTTCATAATCTAAATGGTTTGTTGGTTCGTCTAGTAATAGTAAATCGGGTTCATCAATCAACACTTGCGCCAGACTAACTCGTTTTTTCTGACCACCTGATAAAGTACTGATTTTTTTATCTAATTCACTGATTCCTAATTTTTGCAAAATAATCTTTGCGTTGGTATCTGTAGTCCAAGCATCTTCTTTATTCATTTGTTCTTCTGCTTTAGCATAACGTTTTTGCACATCAGGGTCTTCTCTGTTTTCCCCTAGTTCGATCAATGCTTCCTCATATGCTCGAACAGTTTGGATCAAGGGGCTGTTTCCTTGAAAGACTGCTTGGAGAACAGTTAATTCATCGGAAAATTCAGCTGCTTGAGAAAGATAACCAATACGGTAATCAGTTGGATAAAACACTGTTTGCCGATCACCGTCGCCGCTATCGATACCGGCAATAATATTTAAGAGACTTGTTTTACCCGTCCCGTTCGTCCCAATCAACCCGATACGGTCTTTTTCGTGGACCAAAAAAGAAATCTGGTCAAACAAATCTTTTTCACCATAAGTTTTTTTGAGGTCAGTTACTTTTAATTCTTTCAACATGTTCCCTCCTTATCTTGGATATTGTATCATAAAAATAGTGAACTTCAGGAAAATTTTTTTGGTATTTGTTCTTTTTGTGTTCTCAAAAAAAGAACAGGACCGATTCGATCCTGTTCTGATATGTTTTGTTTTTTATAAAACTTGAAAATTTTTACCTTTTTATTTTATTGGACTCGTTTTTTTGACTTTGCTCGAAACGCAAATCGGAAAGAAAAGTTATCAGATGGTTTGTTCATCGTATAAGATTCTAACAAATTGATATTCCTGCGATAGCTGTTCGCAGAAAACGTCGTGATTTTCTCAGCAACTTCGTATTCATCAATGATTTTTCTTTCAAGATAATAACCTCTTAGCATTTTTTTCGTAAACAGACTATCTTGCTGGATCATCCACGAAGAAATCAAATTCCCCGAGTTCATTTTTATTCCTTCAAGTTTGCGTTGCTGGATAAAAAATTGAACCATCGTTTCATCATAAATATCAGTCAAGTTATCTAAACTTTCAATAATCAACTGAGTATTTTTTTGATATGTCTCTCTGATTTCTTGGATATCTTCATCACTAATAAATGTCTGACGATCAGCATATCTTCTTTGCCAAAACATTTTCGGATGGAGAACGATTCGCATTAACCTACGGACAACAATGAACCAAAAGCCGATAAAAGACAAAATCTGGCTTGTGATAGAATGTTCGAATCGAGAAAGAAAACGGGAGTAAAAACGATAACCATTAGAAGAAAGCTTGCCCGAACGATAACTTTCATCCAATCCATCCCGTTCGATCGACAAAATCAGTGCTTGTATTTCTTGTACTTCTTGCTTTTCATCATCGGTTAAATCTTCCAAGTAAAGATCACGTATCCGTTCTTGATAATTTTCTATCACTGCTTCAGTGGCTAAAAATTCTTTTGTATTACGATCAATTTCCTTTATTTCTTTTCGCAAAACTTCAACGACCTCTTCTAAAATCATCAAAGCATTCAAATCCGTGCTTTTCGCTTCCTCTGTTTCCGTCAGCATAGGCAAGACAATGATCCCTATGACCAAAGTCACTAAGATGACACCCGCCGTCAGAAACAAAAGCAAAGACCGCTGGTAAAACATCATATTATTGATTGAAAATGGCAAAATAAAAATCGTAGCCAAACTGACTGTTCCCTTTACACCGCCAAATGTTAAGATCAAGATCTCGTTCAACTGTTTTTTGAACTTTTTACTGCCATCTTTGAATACATAAAAAAGACTGATAGAAATGAATCTGATCACAAAAAGCATGACAGAGATTAATACGATAATCGCTAATAAAAGACCGTTTGGATATAAACCGTCTCCCCATACTGGCGAGAACACTTGCGTCAATTCGATTCCTAAAAATATAAATACTAATGCATTCAGTGTAAAAGCAATAGTTGTCCATGTACTGTGGGACAAGCTCGACAATTCTGCATCAAACACAGAGATTTTCCTAAAACCAGAAGCTTGGAGAATACCTGCTGCCACTGCAGCAATGATTCCAGATACATCAAATGCCTCTGCCAATACATAGGCTAGAAAAGGAAGCAAAAGTTCGATCAGCAGATACCCTGTGACATCTTGTGCTGATGCTTTTTCGATCAAATGAATTATTTTTTGTTTGAACCAGACAAGCAAAAAGCCGATCAAAGCTCCCCCAATACTAGAAACTACTAGACTCATCCCCGCGTTTACTGCTGAAAAAGATCCGGTGATCAGCGCACCAAGAGCAAACTGGAAGGCAGTAACACCAGATGCATCATTCAAAAGACCTTCTCCTTCCAAAATATGCATCGCCTTTTTAGGGATATTCACTCGTCCAGAAAGAGAACTGACTGCTACCGCATCTGTCGGACCTAACGCTGCTCCAAAAGCAAAGCAGGCAGCAAGTGGGACACTTGGCAACAGGAATGATAACGTCGCACCTACCCCGACAAGGGTCAAAATGACTCCTCCAAATGCCAAGAACAAAATTGTCCCGAAATTTTTGAGAATCGAAGAAATATCTGCTTTTTCTCCTTCTCTAAATAATAATGGTGCAATAATCATAACTAAGAACAATTCAGGTTCAAAATCGATTGATTGTCCCCACTCTGTCAGACCTAATACCACTCCAAGGAAAATTTGGATCAGTGGAGCTGGAATCATTGGCAAAATGCGGCTAGCTATATTCGATAAGGTGATCGTTACTGCAAATACAATAACTAACTCAGCAAATTCCATCGTCCATCCCCTTTATTTTTTATTTTGTGTAAGCATTTTTAAAAATTGTTCTTTTTTCTTTAAAATTTTGGTTTCGACTACTTCAACCTGTGTTTGGTTTCCCTCTAATTCACACTGTACACGTTTTGACTCCAAACGAAGCAGATCATGTTTCAGACGTTCCAACTGACGATACATCAATATATTTCTTTTACGCAACTTACAAAGTATTTGACGGCGGTCATCCATCGAAAGGGCGCCATAGCGATCATGCAACAGTTTTTTTTGTTGTTCAAAACTCTCTCTCATTTTCCAGATCTCCTATACACAAACTTCCATCATTATAGCAAAGTTCTTTTTGGATGAAAAATATTTCATTGTTTCATCATTTATTGCTAGTTAGAAATTTCCATAAATTTTTCAACGCCTCATTCTATTCCAAATAGTATCAGATATCAAGTAAAACTTAAGAAAGATAAAAGTTTCTGACAAAAGGATGTTTACTTTTCCATTCCTGCCTTTCTTGTTCTTTTATCACAACAAAAAAATGGGGCTGCGACAAAAATCTTGTCACAGTCCCTTATTCTGAATAAACGGTGTGGAAGAGACAGCCTATCAGTAGTAATAAGACACATCTCTTTCACAGCCTCATTTTTGCGTAAAAATCGATTTATTCGAAAAATTCCCCGTATACATCTTCTACACGTTGATCTGGATTGATCACGATATACAAGTTACCTGTTTTTTCGCTGATTTTTGTTGATTGATATTGATTGTCTAATCCTTCTGTTCCTTTATCTAGATATGGGAAGTACACAAGATCAGGTGTGCCATTTCGGTAAAGGATTTCCATTCGCTCGATATCTTCGTATTTCAATGCGCGATTAAACATGCCCATTTCCAGTCCGCCTAGGTTGATATCATGTGTCGCAACTGCGTCCCCTTCATGGAAGATTTCGATTTTAAATCCAGCACACGGATGGATTTCAACAAATTCACTGCCATTGATTCGTCCAAAACTTGTTGTGATTTGTTTGATCCAAAGATCGCCGATATGACGGCGATTGATCGTCCAGGTTTCTCCATTTCTAAAATAAAATTTTAGCGCTGTCATTTCTTTACTCATTAAAAAGACTCCTTTATGATGTAATTTATTCTTGTACTACCTCAGTTTAGCACAAATTTATGTAAGTGGTCACATCTTATGTTTTTTCTTCTAATGACGTATCTGCCCACTTTAAGTAGCCAACAAAGCTGAGCAGATACAGTCTAGTGTTTTTTAAATCAATTTTTCTTTCGATAAAAAATCCAAAACCTGTTTTTTATCATTTTTTATTCTTTGTTCTACGACGGCTTTTTCAGCTAATTGCAAAGCTTCACTAACCCACTTACCAGGTTTTTTTCCAGTTTCTTCTAGCAAGATTTTACCATCTACTGCTAATTCGCTTAATGACTTGATAGGTAAACGATCATAGGATTCTCCTACGGCATCCATCTGAGGTGTTTCGTCAAAATAGATCATCAATTCTTCTACTTGCAGTGCATGTTTTTTGCCTAAGAAGTACAATTCGAATGGTTCCAAAGCTCCAGTTTCTCGTTGTCGTAGTCCTTGGACAAGTGCTTGAACGTCTTTAATCATTTGGTTAGAACACTTCCACGATTTCAAAAAGGAACGAATCTCATTTTCTTTTAGACCCAGTTGGCTGATCAATAATGTCCATACTTGGCTCTCTTCTTTCAATGGGACGGATGGTAATTCAGCAAAACGTAAAAGTGCTTCGCCTTCTTCTTTCAAACCGGGACAGCAAATGTAGCACTCTGTTTCAATAAATGCATGGATTCCCGCGGCCCGTTCATTTCCCAAGAGCATCTTGATGAATTCCACATTTATACGTTCTACAGATATTTTACCTAATAGCTCGTGGTTTTCTTTGATGGCGTAGAAGGTTTCTTCCTCTAATTTGAACCCTAGTTGACTGACAAAACGCAACCCGCGCATCATTCGTAAGGCATCTTCATGGAACCGCTCATGAGGATTGCCTACAGCTCGCAAGATCTGTTCTTCTAGATCTTGCAGACCATCGAACAAATCGATGATTTCTCCATCCTCTTTCAAAGCAAACGCATTGATCGTAAAATCTCTTCTTTTCAAATCTTCTGCCAACGAACGAACGAATTCGACATGATCTGGTCTACGGTAGTCCTGATAAGTTGATTCCGTCCGAAATGTGGTGATCTCATATTGTTCATTATTTTCTAATACCAACACAGTTCCATGTTCGATCCCAATATCTATCGTTTTTGGAAAAAGCTGTTTGATTTCTTCTGGAAATGCGCTTGTTGCGATATCCACATCATGGATTGGCTGGTTCAGCAAGATATCACGAACACTTCCACCTACAAAATAAGCTTCATATCCTGCATTCTCTAATTTTTTCAGAACTGGAATTGCCTTTTGGTATTCCAGAGGTAATTGTTTTAATTTCATTTTTCCAACCTTTCCTGCGTGTTTCTTGTACTGAGATAAAGACTCAGTTGCATGGTGACTGTTTGACAAGTCCGTTTCAGAGTCTTCAAGGCCAGGACCACTTCATCTTGTTTACTCGTCCTTACGCTCAAAGCGATTATGGTCTCTTTGATTGAATTTTTCCATGTTCTTTTCAAAAACTTCAGTTAAGTCGATATTCAATGAATTAGCCATGATCATCGTAACGAATAAAACATCACCAAGTTCTTCTGCTACCGAGTTAACTGGTTCAGAAGCCTTTTTGCTTTTTTCTCCATAAGTGTGGTTGACTTCTCTTGCCAATTCACCTACTTCTTCAGTTAATCGAGCCATCTGAGCTAATGGAGAGAAATACCCCACCTTGAATTGCTGGATATATTCATCCACTTCCTGCTGCATACTGTATAAAGAACGCTTTTTATCCATCTTTTTCCCTCCAAAACTATTTTACCAAAACTTTAACGCAAATCCTAGATAAGAGCAATTGAGAAAATCGAATTTCCATGCTACATTTAGGAAGGAATTTCTAAATGGAAATTCTGTGAAAATACATAATTGAAAGCTGGAATTCATATGGTCAAACGAAAAACAGTAAAAGAAGTTCTTTTTATCATTATAGGAACAAGTATTTATGCATTTGGTCTTGTTTACTTGAACATCGCTAATCATTTAGCAGAAGGGGGAGTCTCAGGGATCACCTTGATCTTAAGAGCTTTATTTGGTATTGATCCAGCTTATACGACTTTATTAATCAACATCCCATTGATTTTACTAGGAGGAAAGATCCTCGGTAAACGTTCCTTGGCATATACTGTTCTAGGTACACTTTCTTTGTCATTCTTTTTATGGATCTGGCAAAGGGTTCCACTAGAAATCAATTTACAGCATGATCTACTGATCGTTTCTCTACTTGCGGGTTTAGTTGCAGGTGTAGGAAGCGGGATCGTCTACCGCATGGGTGGAACAACAGGCGGCAGTGATATTATCGCTCGGATTTTAGAACAAAATTACGGCATCACTATGGGGCGTTCCCTATTGGCATTTGATATCATCGTCTTACTTGCTTCATTAACCTATATCGACTTGAAACGTATGATGTATACGTTGATTGTTTCGTATGTTTTCAGTCGTGTGATTGATTCGATCTTAGATGGCGGATATTCTGCAAAAGGTCTACTTGTCGTCTCCAACAAAAGCGAAGAGATTGCACCACTACTGATGACCGGTCTGCAAAGAGGTGTGACTTTCCTTTCTGGAGAAGGCGCATTCTCTGGTAATTCAAAAAAAATCATCTATATGGTCGTTAGCTCTAGTGAATTAACTGAAGCTAAGAGGATCGTCCACGAGATTGACGAAAAAGCTTTTCTTTCAATCATCAATGTGCATGAAGTGGAAGGGCAAGGCTTTACTTATTTGAAGCCACAGACAAGATTACTGAAAAAACTATAAGAAAAAAGACAAAGATAGGCTATGAGGAAAGATTCCACATCCAGCTGACCTTTGTCTTTTTTAGTACTATACTATTTTTAACTAATTGTTATGTTCACTTACCCGGTTACTTTTCTTTTGTGTCTGCAAAAGGATCTTTCGGTTAACTTCATCAGATAATTTCAAAAAAGCATCCCTATCTCCATCTTCTAGTGCTTGATCGATTTGAGCATAAAGCATTTTTAGTTTTGCTTCTTCTTCTTTTTCTTGAAAATATCGTTCAATTAATTCAGTATCTTCTTCACTGACTGAAGAATCCCAAGAAGAAAATGGATTGTCTTCTAAGATAGATAGATATTCTCTTGTCTGCCAAGCATTTTCGAATATACATTCCACATATAAAGGCTTTTTCCAATTCAAACGGATTTCATGAAAAATCTGGTCTGTGTCCGTAAATTCTTTTCCCTGCAAAAACAATTTCATGGGTTCCCCTTCAACAGATAGATCACTGATCTGCAGTCCTCGATCCGCAAAATTCGCCCCTTCAACAAAGTGGACATTGCTTAAAATCGCTTCATGATTGGCAAGATAATTCAAGATCCAAAAAACTTCTCTTCGGCTAAAAGATACATGATTGACCATCCACGTTAAAAAATTCTTCTTTTCCCGTACATCAATTAGCATTTTTCTCACCTCTCTGTTAGGTCATCTAATAATGACAGTGCCTCCATATCTCCTGGTTCAAGTGTTAAATAATAAGTCAATAATTCTTGCGCTCTTTTCAGCTGCCCTTCTTCTCTTAAGAAAAAGGCATACTCTTTCAAGAAA
Source organism: Enterococcus sp. FR204 (assembly GCF_031143325.1). Taxonomy (NCBI): domain Bacteria; kingdom Bacillati; phylum Bacillota; class Bacilli; order Lactobacillales; family Enterococcaceae; genus Enterococcus; species Enterococcus sp. FR204. The sequence goes on from NZ_JAKZIW010000020.1 coordinate 33,810, forward strand.
TCTGGTTCATGTGATAGTTCATGATAAGCCTGTTCATAGTGTACAGCTGCAACGGTAAAGTCTTCTAATTCATTATAAGCATGGGCTAGGTTCCATTCTGCATAAGGATTAGCAGTTTCTTCCATCTGATTGATCACTTGTATCACATCTTCATATCTTTCATCATCCAAGTAAAGATTGCTTAAAGTAAGTAATGTTTCATCTTGTTTGTCTCCTACTTCTAAAGCTTTCAGTAAAAGTTCTTCTGCTCGCTGTCTATCATGCAGACGGAAAGCATTTTCCGAGGCCAGGTGATAAAGTTCGACTTGGTAAGGATTTTCTTTGATTCCTTCTTCTAACACTGTTTGTGCTTCTTCAATCATTTCTTCTTCTTGAAGAGCTTGTCCTAGATATAGATATAACGATTGATAATGCGGATTAACTTCTCGAAGTTCTTCCAGATAGTTGATTGCCTGCTGATTTTCTTTCAATTGAAGATTCGTAAAAGCTAGCTGGAACAGTCGATCATCTGTCCTTTCTTCTTTCAGTGCTTCTTCTAAAGGTGCGATAGCTGCTTCGAATTCTCCTTGCATACTTAAGGATTGTCCTAAACGTTCCTGCATCGAGATTCCTGAAATTTCATTTATCCCGCTTGCCAACAATGTTTCATAAACCACTGCTGCCTCTTTGAAACGATCAACTGAAAAATACAATTCAGCTAGCGCAAACTGGATCAATGGTTCATCAGGAAGCAACCCAGCTGCTTCTTTCAATTTTGCTTCACTCACTTCAGGGATTCCGATAACTTGGTACAAATCAGCTATCGCCAATAAGCTTTGCGGATAGTAATCACTTTGCTTATCCACTTTTTCCAGGTATTCAAAAGCTAAGTCGATCTCATTATCTTCGATTGCAATTTCTGCTAACGGGATGTTCAGTCCGTCATTTTCTGGGTATTGGTTGATCAGTTGTTCAAAAATCTGTTTTGCTTCGATCAAAAAGCCAATAGCCAGCAATTCTTCGCCTAGTTCAGCTAATATATCTGCTGGGTCTTCTTTTAATGCTTTTTCTAAAAAGATTTGTGCTTGTGACAAGTCTTCATCTGATAAAGCTTGCAACATTTTTTCGCTATTTGTATTCATTTCAATTCCCTCTTATCTCACTGACGATTTGTTGAAATACCATCATTGTTCTCAATAATTCTTTTTCGTTTGGACGTTGGTATCCGTCTATTATACCTATTTTTTCTAAAACAAGTATTTTTTTGCTTTTTTCTGCCAAAAAAAGAACTTTTTCCAAATACTCCATCTTTGAAATCTGTTCCAGCCAGTGGATTGGATAGCCAAGCAAGTCCAGCCACACAAAAAAGTTTTTTAGTTGGAAATCAAAAGGATATGCTTGGAGATTCCACACGAAATGAAACATCATTCCTAAAAATTTTTTCATACTAGCAGAAAGTAGATGGCCATTTTCGGTCAGATAAAAAGCTTGTTCAAACAGTTTACCATAATTTGACAGGTTTTCTGCCTCTAATTGATAAAAATAGATCATTTCTTCGATCATCCCGGCAAACGGCCGAGTCGTTAATTGCTTTTTATTTGGATAGTTTTTATACAGATTTTGCAAAAAACGATGATCACAAATCATTCCGCAACAGATAAAAGTCAAAAAGTCAATCTGCTTTCCGTCCACTTGCCGCTCGCTGATTGTTTGATCATAAACGATGCGTTCTGGCAGATTGATGGTTTGCAGCACTACACGATTTGGTAGCTGCAAAATCGTCCGCTGCGGTGTTAATGCTCGGCTTAGAGAACGGATCGATACAGGGATCATCCATAGTGATGAATCAAGGGTTGTATGTTTTTGAAAAAAACCTGCCAGATCCATGATCCCTTCATTTCCAAATCCGATGACAAACATGGATTGATTTTCGGGATAGCGTTTGACGAAATCAAGCAGGTTCTTTAATTCTGTTAAATGATTGCATTGAGTGTTGGCACAAATATACCAGTCATTGTTTGCTTGATTTGCAAATAACGGGTTGATCTTATCTGCAAACAAATCATAATAGCGCTGATTCGTTAAAAATAAGATTGGCTGATCAATGGAAAGTTCTCTTAGCTGGCTGACTAGCGTTTCTCCGTAAAACACTTTCGTCAACGCATCTTCTACTTGATAATCAAGTTCCGTACGCATCCCTCCTCTTCTTATTTTTATTTTACCATTAGTAAGCAAATTCTAGAAAAGATAAGAGCAAAGCTCACCTCATAACTTGGAAATAAATAAAAATTAAATAAAATACATGTGTTTTCTATGTATGACATACGGATTCGGAATCTCTGTCTCTTATTTATTCCTTTTCTGCTAGGAAATAAAAAGAAAAGCACTTGTAGCCCTAGAGCCACAAGCGCTTTTTCAACTGTCTTATTTAACAGCGTCTTTTAATGCTTTACCTGGTTTGAATGCAGGTACTTTGCTAGCTGGAATTTCGATTTCTTCACCAGTTTGTGGGTTGCGACCTTTGCGAGCTGCGCGTTCGCGAACTTCAAAGTTACCAAAACCGATTAATTGAACTTTTTCGCCGTTAGCTAAAGCATCTTGAATAGTTGAAAATACAGCATCTACTGCTGCAGTTGCATCTTTTTTAGTTAAATCAGTAGCTGAAGCAACTTTTTCGATTAATTCTGCTTTGTTTGCCATGGATAGATTCACCTCCTCCACAAGAGATATGATAGAAATATCATTTAGTTAAAACTTTCTGAGTGGTCCAGAAGTTTAAAAAGAAATATTGATTAACTTCAATATTCTGTTATCACGATATCATATGAACCGCTTAATAGCAAGGTTTTTACCAATTTTCACATGCTTTTTTTAGTCATAGAAACGTAACAAACGAAACTGTCTTTTTCTTTTGAAAAAAAAACGTCGATATGGTAAAATGCCTATTTTCTCCTACGAGGGATAATTCGGATGGACGTCCCTTCAAAAGTAAATGCTTTTCTGATTTGATTTTCTAAGAAACGTTCATAAGAAAAATGCATCAATTCCTCTTCATTGACAAAAACGACAAATGTAGGTGGTTTGACAGCGACTTGTGTAGCATAAAAAATCTTCAGGCGTTTTCCTTTATCTGTTGGTGTTGGATTGATTGCTACAGCATCCATAATGATATCATTCAACACAGCCGAAGAGATACGAAGATTCTGGTTCATACTTACTTGTTCGATCATTTCAGGCAGACGTTCCAACCGTTGTTTAGTCACTGCAGAAACAAAAACGATTGGAGCGTAATCAAGATACCGGAATTCATCACGAATCTCTTGTTCGAAATCACGCATTGTATTGGTTTCTTTCTTTACAAGATCCCATTTATTCACGACGATAATAATTCCACGACCAGCTTCATGGGCGTAACCCGCTACTCGCTTGTCTTGTTCCCGAATCCCTTCTTCAGCATTCAGTACCATCAAAACGATATCAGAACGGTCAATGGCACGCATTGCACGCATCACGCTGTATTTTTCAGTATTTTCGTATACTTTTCCGCGTTTACGCATACCAGCTGTATCGATCATTAAGAATTTCTGACCACTTTCAGAAACGAAGTGGGTGTCGATTGCGTCTCGGGTCGTTCCTTCAATATCCGAAACAATTACACGTTCTTCTCCTAAAATCGCATTGATCAAAGAGGATTTACCAACATTTGGGCGACCAATCAAACTAAACTTAATCGTGTCGTCGTCCTCTTCTTCAGTCTCTTCAGAGAAATACTTCACTGCTTCATCTAAAATATCACCAATCCCTAGTCCATGGCTTCCTGAAACAGGATAAGGATCGCCTAGCCCTAAGGAATAAAATTCATAGATATCGTTTCTCATTTCTGGATTATCTACTTTATTGACTGCTAAAATCACTGGTTTATTACTTCTGTATAAAATTTTCGCAACCATCTCATCTGCGTCTGTCACGCCTTCGCGTCCGCTGACTACACAAATGATTACATCTGCTTCTTCAATCGCGATTTCTGCTTGATGCTTGATCTGATCCATAAAAGGTTCATCGCCAAGATCAATTCCGCCTGTGTCGATCACGCTGAATTCTCGACCTAACCATTCACCTTTTGCATAAATACGATCACGAGTTACTCCAGGAGTATCTTCGACAATCGAGATACGCTCACCAGCGATGCGGTTAAAAATCGTAGACTTACCGACGTTCGGGCGGCCAACGATTGCAATTGTTGGATTTGCCATATTATTTCCTCCTCACAAGTTTCCAATCTCACTTAGTTTAACGAATGCATTGCCAACTTTCAAGCATAGATTGTCAATTAAACGAAGTATTTTTATTCCTTATTGAAATACTAATCGCTTTTCAAAAGAAAAACTGAGACAAAAGCAGCTGCTTTCATCTCAGTCACAGATACAAAATCAATTATTTTTCAGAATCATCGGTTGCTTTTTCTTCTACTTCTTCTTTCAACGCATCACCTAAAATGTCTCCCATAGTAAATCCAGTATTTTCTTCTGGTAATTCATAAGACTCAACATTTTTTGGTTCTTCTTCTGAAGCTGGTTTTTCTTCTAAAGCTTTGATACTCAATGCAATACGATGTTCTTCTGGATGGATCTCTAATACTTTCACTTTCACTTCGTCACCTTCATGAAGCACTTCATGTGGTGTCGCAATATGTTTATGTGAAATTTGAGAGATATGGACTAGCCCTTCTACTCCAGGGAACACTTCAACAAAGGCACCGAAGCTTGTCAAACGTTTAACTGTTCCGTCTAATACTGTGCCAACTGGAGCTTTTGTATCGATTTCTGACCAAGGTCCAGGCTGTGTGTCTTTGATTGACAAGGAAACACGTTCTTGTTCAGGATTGATAGACAACACTTTGACATTTACATCATCATTGACAGCCAATACATCACTTGGTTTTGCTACATGACTATGTGAAATCTCTGAGACATGGACTAGACCGTCAATTCCGCCTAGGTCGACAAATGCGCCAAAATCAGTAAGACGTGCAACACGTCCACTGAGAACATCTCCCTCATGGATAGTTGAAAGAATTTCTTTTTTCTTTTCTTCTCTTTCGTTTTCCACTACCGCTTTATGCGATAAGATCAAACGATTTTCTGATGGTTCGATTTCGATGATTTTAAAGCTCAATGTTTTGCCTTTATAGTCTGAAAAGTCTGCAACAAAATGATCTTCCACCATTGATGCAGGGACAAAACCACGTACACCGACGTCAACGACTAAACCGCCTTTGACAACATTTGTAACAGGTGCTTCGATCACCTTGCCCTCTTGGAAATCTCTTTCGATATCTTCCCAAACTTTTTTAGCATCTAAACGGCGTTTTGAAAGTAGGTAGCTGCCGTTTTCTTTATCTTTGCCGATCGTACTGATAACGACTAAGTCTAATACATCACCGACTTTTACTACTTCGCTGATATCTTCTACCGGCAAAGTTGATAATTCTTTTGCCGGAACGACTCCTTCAACTCCAGCCCCTTCGATTCCGACAATCACTTGTTTGTCTTCAATGACTAAAACTTCGCCCTTAACAACATCGCCAACTTTTACTTCTTGTACGCTTTTCATTGCGTCTTCCATTGACTGGTTGTTCTCTTGATTTTGATCAAATTCTGTCATAACACTTGTCCTCCTAACCAACATTCTGCCGTAAGTACGGTACTGTTTTTAGTTTAATTGATTATTCAAAAAAAATAAAGCGATTTCGTTCGTTTTCCTTGAAAAAACAATTGTTTTTCATTTTTTTTCTTAAT
>NZ_JAKZIW010000021.1:0-38102 GCF_031143325.1 Enterococcus sp. FR204
TGCATTTTTTACTCTTAACAAAAAATAAGGAACTGTGACAAAATCGTGTCACAGTCCCTTATTTCGAATAAACAATTTTCTAGAAGTAGCTTCTTCAGAAATGATTTATTACTTGATTTCTATTCTTTCGCTTCTGTCGCTGTACCTGTGATCAATTCGATTGCTTTTTTCATTGTCACATCATGTTCCAGCATATCTTCTGTCAACACGCGTTTGATTTGTTCGATTGGCATGTTGTATGTTTCTGATAATTCTTGGATTTCTGCATTGATTTCTTCTTCTGTTGCTTGAAGATTTTCAGCAGCTGCAATTGCTTCGATCACAAGATTTGTTCTTGTGCGCATTTCTGCTTCACCTTCGAATTGTTTATGCAAGTCTTCTTCTGTAGAACCAGTTAATTGATAGTACATTTCAGGAGAGATACCTTGACGTTGCATGTTGTTCAAGAATTCGTCCATTGAACGATGTACTTCATCATGAACCATCACGTGTGGCAATTCAACGATTTCTGCGTTTTCAACAGCCATACGGATCGCTGCTTCATCTTTTGCATCGTCCGCTGCTTTTTCTTTTGTTTCTACTAATTCTTTGCGATATTTTTCTTTCAATTCGTCTAATGTTGATACTTCGTCATCAACATCTTTTGCGAATTCGTCATCTAATTCAGGCACTTCTTTTGCTTTTACTTCATGGATTGTCACTTTGAAGACTGCTTCTTTTCCAGCAAGATCTTCTGCTTGATAATCTTCTGGGAAAGTTACATTTACATCTAGACTTTCACCTGATTTATGACCAACTAATTGATCTTCAAAACCTGGAATGAATGAGCCTGAACCTAATTCAAGTGAGTAATTTTCGCCTTTTCCGCCATCAAACGCTTCGCCATCTACAAAGCCTTCGAAGTCGATTACTACTGTATCGCCATTTTCAGCTGCAGCATCTTCTTTGATAACTAATTCAGCTTGTGCTTCTTGTTCACGTTTGATACGTGCATCCACGTCTGCATCTGTTACTTCACGGTCTTGTTTTTCAACAACTAGATCTTTATATTGTCCTAATTTTACTTCTGGTTTCACTGTTACTTCAGCAGTGATTACCCAGTCTTGACCTTTTTCCATGCTTTCAACATCGATTTTTGGTTGAGAAACAGGATCGATGCCAGCTTCTTTGACAGCAGCTTCATAAGCTTCTGGTAATACAGCATTCAATGCATCTTCATATAAAGCTTCTTCACCGTACATACGGTTGAATACTTGACGAGAAACTTTCCCTTTACGGAATCCAGGTACGTTCAAGCTTTTTTTCACTTTATTAAACGCAGTTGTTAATCCTTTTTGGATTTCGTCTTGCGCAATCGTAAATTTTAAAACACCATCATTCGTGCCTTTTTTTTCAAATGTTGCAGTCATTTAATTCCCTCCGAGTTTAGAAATTCATTTTATACATCAAAAACGTTTCATGCATACCTTTAAATAGTACACTAACCCTTTCAAATTGTAAACATATTGAATGGATAGAATCCTTGTTTTTCATAACATTTTTATCTTTTTCACTGATAAAATCTAATGGAAGAAGATCATTTGCTGCAAAATTTTTTCTCTTTTTTTTAAAAAATCTTGTTTTTCATCTTCTGTACCTTCATACATCGTTTTTCCTGTACACGCCTCTACAGTCAGTTGAAACCAGCGCTTCGGGTCTTCGATGTATGTATCATAGACAGGATAAACAATTGCAGATTGCAACGTGAATTCTTCTTTTAACACGGAGCTAAGCAGCGCATCTTCATTACCGTAACGATCTGAAAACACACATAATCGCTGGTAACTTGCCTGCTGCTGCGGCTTTGACAGATCTTTTGGTATGACTCTGACTAACTTTTCTTCAATCGTCAAATAGAAAACAGGACGGCATTCGTTCAATTGCCTAAGTGTCTCCAGTAATTTTGCCCTTGCTAAAATATGGACCTCTGGCGATACAATAAGTTTACTCGCTGTTTGGATAAACTCATGATAAGGAAGCTGTTCGATCTCATCAATAGACGCAAGCTGACGTGCAGGTTCCAACGAAGGAAGTTCCTCCGATTTATTGTGGAGTGCCTTGATCTTCTGCCTCTCCATTTGTCCGGATAATTCTTCTGCAAATTGGATTTTTTCAATGACCCGCTGCTCGAAAGCTTCATAAAAATCTGTACTTGCTATCAATTTTCTAGCATATAAAAAATCTTGTGTACTGATTAACAAGTCAAAATAAAATTCAGCAAACTCCTCATTTTGAAGATACTGTTTTTCATGCAAGAGTGCTTGCATCAATGCTTCTTTTTTCTCGTCCAACTCGTAAAGACAAAAAACAAGCAGGCTATTAGCCTCAAAGCTTTCTTTCAACTCGTAAGCTCGTTGAAATAATTCTTTTGCCTGCTGATATTGCTGGTTTGCTAGTGCTTGTTGTGCTACTCGCATTAAATTCTCATATTTTTCTGGAAAATCAATCGGCTTCACGCAGTGTCCTCCTCTTGCTCATGTTCAGCTCATGTTCAATAGTAGCAAAACAAAAAAAGCATGACAATTAAAAATAACTGAAGCACCCTCTAAAAGCTAGATTTTAGATCTGACTTTTAGAAGGTGCTTTCAACTGTTACTGCTTTTTATTGCTCATCAGCTGTTGACTTCCTGGTTGAATGCTTTGATCAGATTGATCGTAACAACACTTGTATTAGTGAAAAAATCGCCCAGATGTTGCTTTTTCTGATTAAAGATTGCTGGAAGATACCCTAACATCAGCAAAGGAAATTTTAGAATGAACCGGCAAGCACCTTCTCTAACTAAAACGGTTGACCAGCTAAGTTCTTCTTCATCAAAGCTGATGACTCGAATACCAAAGATCATTTTTCCAATCGTTTGGCCATGATTGAATTTCGTCAATAAAATAAAATACGCTAGATAAATAAGTAAAGCTGTGAATCCGTAGAGACTCAGATAAGAATCTGAAAAATTAAGCCAACCTAGATTTTTGGCAATACCAAGTGTTAAACGCGTAATAGCTCCGATACACAAAAGATCGACCAAGAAAGCAAACATTCGGATAAAAAAACCTGCATAGAAATACTTAGGAAAATCATTTGCTTTCGGCGGTTCATTTCTTGTGTCCGTATACTTTTTCCATTTACGTTGTTTCTTTTTGATTTCTTCGGGCGTCAAAGGCTCTCTTTCAAAAGAGCTCAGTACCTTTTGGGAAAAGTTGGAGTCAGGTCCTACAGCAGGCTGCTGTTGCTTATCTTTTTCTTGTTCCTTATTTTCATTTGAAAGCTCTGACATGCTTACTCACCTCCGTAATAATACATTGCTTTTGGTGATTCCGCTGTCCCTAGATTCTCAAGAACGGATAAGATCTGACTAGTCTCAGAAGGCTTCAATCCCTGGAATTCTGCTAGTTTACTTCCTAACCATGTACTAGCAAACCCAGATGGCGTGGAAGAATATTCTACTAGTTCCGCATCTTCAAGCTGTTGTTCCTTTCGCATAGCTTTTAAAGCATCTTCAGGAAATCCCAATTCATCGACTAAACCTACTTCTTTTGCTTGGACACCATCATAAATCCTTCCATCAGCAATTTTTTTGACTTCTTCTTCAGATTTATTCCGTCCCTCGCTGACGATTGCTACAAAACGACTATATGCGCTGTCGATATATGCTTGAAGCACCGCTTCTTCTTCTTTTGTCTCTGGTCGCGTTCCTGAACCCATATCTTTCAACGCTCCGCTTTTAACTGTTGTATCTTCCACACCCAGTTTTTCTAGAAGTCCTGAATAATTCAATCCTGACATGATCACACCAATTGAGCCGGTCACTGTTTCTTCTGTTGCAAAGATTTTATCTGCTTGAGCAGAAATATAGTAGCCACCGCTAGCTGCCATGTTTTTCATGCTGACATACATTGGGATATCATGTTCTTTACGAATCGTATCCAATTTCTTAGCGATTTCCGCACTTTCGTAGACACCGCCACCAGGAGAATTTACTTCTAAAAAGATACCTTTGACTGTTGGATCTTCTTCAATCGCCTTCAGTTGTTCCATAAAATTTTTATGATTGTAACCTTCAGAAGCAAATAAACCTGAAGACCCTCCCGCAGCAATCGTTCCATCTACTGATAATTTTACGATTTTTTGCGTACTGTCTCCCTCTTCCAGCACATTTGGAGCTAGTTCTTCATCCCCATATAACCAACTGTTCAATCCCTCAATTTGATCGTTTTCCTGAGGCTTAGTCAAACTAGCTGAAACTAACGAAACCACAAATAATCCTGCAGCAATCAGAACTGCTGCCCAACGTCTTTTATTCATTCTTTCTCCTTTCTAATACAAGTTTTTTATGACGATCACAGTTTCTGACTGCTCAGAAGTGTCGAACCGCTCTGCTTTTTCTTCCCGCGCATACCCGGAAAACGACTCTTTTGTCAATTCATCTTCTACCGTAAACTCACGAGTTTGAGCAACTTCCAAGGCATCAGGTGCGATTTCTTGGATGCTATCCCAGCCAGTATCTAAAAATATTTTCGTATCATCTGATACACCAGCTGATGCTTCGAATTTGGACAATTGTTTTTTTAACATTCCCAGTGTCATGATCTCAATTTTTGAATCCATTTTTACTCCTCCTCTATCCGATTACTTTCTATTGTACCGAACTCCTGAAAAAGATGATAGATAAAAACCCATTATTTTTTGACATAAAAAGAGCATTTGACAAAGCATTTGATATATACCAATTTATTTTTTATTCTTTTTTTGTTGACAAGTACATTCGCAAAAGGTTATGATTTTAAATGTTTCCAGATAAAAAACAAAAAGGAGGATAGTTATACCTTTTAGGATAGCGCCAGGTCTGTGTAAACAGATGACGAGGAGAGGGTTTATCGAAAGATTCGGCGGATGGCCCTAGGGACTGCACTCTACAGAAAATCCACAAAAAGTATCTGCAAAGATAAAACAAAAGGATTTTCCTGCAGCTGGAAGCATTCATACGAATTCATTATAGAAAGTAGGATGTTTTTTATGTGCGGAATTGTTGGAATGATTGGATTAAAAAATGTAACACCAGGATTGATTGACGGTCTAGAAAAATTAGAATACCGTGGATATGATTCAGCTGGTATCTTTGTCTCAGATGGCACAACTGATTATCTGGTCAAAGCACAAGGCAGAATTCAAAATTTGAAAAACAAAATAAATATTGATACTACAGGAAATATAGGTATTGGTCATACACGTTGGGCAACTCACGGGCAACCTTCTGAAGAAAACGCCCATCCACATACTTCCCAAAGTGGACGCTTCGTGCTCGTTCACAATGGCGTAATCGAAAACTTTGAAGAACTTAAAATTGCTTATTTAGCAAATGACCACTTTATTGGTGAGACCGATACTGAGATTATCGCTCATCTAATTGAAACTTTTGCGAAAGATACTACAACGCAAGAGGCGTTTTTAAAAGCTTTGCGGGTCATCAAAGGTTCTTACGCTTTCGCTTTGATTGATCGTACAGCACCTGATGTTATTTACGTCGCTAAAAATAAAAGTCCACTATTAATCGGACTTGGCGATGGATTCAATGTGATTGCCAGCGATGCAATGGCTATGCTTGCTCATACGAAGGAATTCGTTGAGATTGAAGATGAAGAGATGGTTACCGTCACATCAGAAAAAGTTATTATTCAAAATTTTGCAGGTGACATCGTAGAACGTTCTTCATTCGAAGCACAAGTAGATTCTTCAGATATCGAGAAAGGTACCTATCCTTTTTATATGCTGAAAGAAATCGACGAACAGCCTATTATCATGCGTCGTATCGCTCAAAAATACGTAACAGAAGACAATCGTGTCTCTCTTGATCAAAAGCTGGTCGATACATTGTCTGATAGCGATCGAATCTATATCGTTGCTTGCGGAACTAGTTACCATGCGGGTTTAGCAGGTAAACAGACTTTGGAAAAATTGACACAGATTCCTGTTGAGGTTCATTTAGCCAGTGAATTTGGCTATAACACACCTCTTCTTTCAAAAAAACCATTCTTTATTTTCTTGAGTCAAAGTGGCGAAACAGCAGACAGCCGCCAAGTGCTGGTAAAAATCAGCCGTCTCGGCTACCCTTCACTTACGATTACAAATGTTGCTGGTTCTACTCTTTCGCGGGAAGCATCCTTTACACTGCTATTGCATGCTGGACCCGAAATCGCAGTAGCATCAACGAAAGCTTATACTGCACAAATAGCTGTACTAACTTTATTAGCCAAAGCTATCGGTGATAAAAAAGAATTTGAAACTTCTCTTGTATTCGATATCACTCATGAATTGAGTTTAGTTGCTAATGCGATGGAATCGGTCATCGCCCAAAAAGATTATTTAGAAGAGTTGGCAGCAGTATATTTCAGCGATACAAGAAATGCCTTTTACATTGGACGTGGCGCTGACTACAACGTTTCTCTTGAAGCTGCTTTGAAATTGAAAGAAATCAGTTATATCCAGGCAGAAGGTTTTGCCGCTGGCGAATTGAAACATGGAACGATTGCTTTGATCGAAGAAGGAACACCAGTGATCGGAATCATCAGTGAAGAAGTGACTGGTGCGCATACTCGAGGAAACCTGAAAGAAGTCGAAAGCCGTGGCGCTAAAACACTAGTTATTGTCTCAGAGGGATTAGAAAAGGAAAGTGACCAGCTGGTGCTACCAACTGTCCACCCTTATCTAACTACTCTAACCACAGTCGTACCGACTCAATTACTTGCATATTACGCAACGCTATTACGGGGATTCGACGTTGACAAACCACGTAATTTAGCGAAATCAGTGACAGTAGAATAATAAAAGAACAGGAGCCAGTGTCAGACATCTGACACTGGTCCTTGTTCTTTTATTTTTTATGAAAATATCTCTTAATCCAGTCCAATTTCTTCTTTGACTACTGCTGCGATTTTATCGACATAGTAATTGACTTTCTCATCAGTAGGCGCTTCTGCCATCACTCGAAGTAATGGTTCTGTACCGGAAGGACGAACTAGGATTCTTCCTTCTGATCCCATTTCAGCTTCTGCCTCTTCAATCACTTTTTTGATTGCCGGAACATCCATCGCACCGTTCTTATCACTTACGCGGATATTCACTAATTTTTGCGGATAGATTGTTACCTCTGCTGCAAGCTCTGATAATTTCTTACCTGTCTGTTTCATGATATTCAGTAACTGAATTCCTGAAAGCATCCCATCTCCAGTTGTGTTAAAATCTAAGAAAATCATGTGCCCAGACTGCTCGCCGCCAAAGTTATAATCGTTTTTGCGCATTTCTTCTACAACGTAACGATCACCAACTTGTGTAACGACATCTTTCAAACCGATTCCTTCCACCGCTTTGTGGAATCCTAAGTTACTCATGACAGTCGTAACGATCGTATCTTTTTTCAACCGATTTTTTTCTGCCAAATATTTAGCACAGATAAACATGATTTTATCACCGTCGACGATGTTTCCAAGTTCATCCACCGCAATAATACGATCGCCATCGCCATCGAAAGCTAGTCCAGCATCTGCTCCTTTTTCAACGACCATCTCAGCTAAACGTTCTGGATGGGTAGAGCCTACGCCGTCATTGATATTTAACCCGTCTGGATTTGTGCCCATGGTATAAAAATCTGTTTCAAGATCGGCAAACAAACGATTAACACTTGTTGAAGTTGCTCCGTTTGCTGCATCGACACAAATGGTCAAACCGGAAAGGTCACCGTTGATCGTTTGTACAAGGAATTGAGAATATTTCAATAAGCCTTCTGGAAATTCTTCTACAGTTCCCAATCCTTCAGCTGATGGACGAGGCAATTCATCCACTTCAGCATCTAATAATGCTTCAATTTCTAGCTCTTGGTCATCTACTAATTTAAAACCATCTGCACCGAAAAATTTGATTCCATTATCTTGTGCTGGATTATGAGAAGCAGAAATCATGACCCCTGCGCTTGCTTTTTGCAAACGTGTCAGATAAGCAACACCTGGTGTAGAGATCACACCTAGCTGAAACACTTCGATACCCACCGATAAAAGTCCTGAAATCAGCGCTTCTTCTAACATTTGACCTGAGATTCTTGTATCCCGCCCTACTAACACGCGTGGGCGTTTTCCTTCTTCTTCATGCTGGCTTAGGACATAACCTCCGCACCGTCCCAGCTTAAATGCAAGTTCTGGCGTAAGTTCCTTGTTGGCTTCACCGCGTACGCCGTCTGTTCCAAAATATTTACCCATAGTTGTAAAATTACTCCTTTAACTTAATTTTCTGAGGAATTTGTTCTGCTCATTTGCGTTGATTCGCTTGTTTCTGATGTTTCTTCTGTACTTGTGGTCGAGCTGCTTGTCCCAGATTCCGAACTGGAAGAAATGGTTGTTGTCGATGGTTCCGTTCCTGAATCAGCAGATGAAATACTTCTACTCGTACTTGTATTTTCTTGTGTCCGACTGCTCGTCGAAGCAGAGCTACTGCTTGACGTTTGCAATACGGGTGTAATCTCCACACTAACTGATTCGGGCTTGATACTTAACCCCTCTTCTACTGGTATTTCAATTTTACGAGTTGTTCGATGATTGATACCTGAGACATTGATCGGTACAGCAATACTGTCACCGATCGATGCAAGCAAATCGCTAGAGCCGCTTACTTCTGCTTCCAGTTTTGAAAAACTGAAATCATAGCTTTCTACCCCGGCAGCTGGTGTTCCTTGCTGTATCCCATAAAGTCGTACCGACTTGCTTGGCTTGATTGAATCAGCTTTCACTGTTACTTGCACTGGATCAGAGACGATACTTAATACTTCCCCTGCTGCATTCAGCGCCTGTATTGGGACCTCACTATTAATCCCATCATCTGTGACCATCGAAGCGTCCACATCAGCTACTACTCGTTTGATTTCTGCCAATGTTTTGTCACCTGTAGTGATAGAGACTTTTTTAGGACTAACGGAAGTATCATCAAGTTCATATCCAGATGGTGTGAACGTTGAAGGAATCAACGTTTCCACATCGAAATCTTTTATTACCTTTTTCTCAACCGTTACTGTAATAGTCGATGGTTCGATCTTTGCTGTGACAGCACTGCTCAAATTTTGAATTTTTAGCGGAACTTCATGTGTTCCTTCGCCCAGCTTAGTGATATCTGCTGTGACACGGAACATCCGTGTATCTTCGTTTGCCTCTGCATTCAACTGAACTCGGTTTGCACTGGAAAGTTTGACAGTCACTGCATTTTCATATCCATGGATATAGTAGCGCTTTGAATCATAAGAAATCTTGATAGGCACCCCAGTAACTGTTTGATTATACGCTTCATTTCCAGAAAGCGTATTTGGAACGGACTGGCCATTTGCATTGAAGTACAGCGCAATACTGAACAGCAATGCAATAAAACTGTAAAGAATGCTTGTCCGTTTCTCTTTTGAAATCATTTGCGATCCCCTCCCTTAGTCATACCGTCTAGGAAAGATTGAATCACGTTTTTCTTGTTTTTTGTTTTCTCTTCAGCAATCAGTTCTCTACGCATAATTGCCAAATATTCTTGCTGGGATAAGCCAGCCATCAGTTCATTATCTAATGTAATGCTGACATCCCCGGTTTCTTCAGAGACAACGATGGTAATCGCGTCGCTGACTTCGCTTATACCGACAGCTGCCCGGTGTCGAGTCCCGAATTCTTTAGGAATCAACATACTTTCTGATAGAGGAAGATAGGCGCTTGCTACTGCGATCTTTCCTTCTTTTACAATAACTGCACCGTCATGCAGCGGTGTATTAGGAATAAAGATATTGATCAGCAGCTCTCCAGTGATATCTGCATCTAATGCAATTCCTGTCTCAATATACTCATCTAATCCAGTATGCCGTTCGATAGTAATTAGCGCACCGATTTTTCGCTTGGACATATATTGGATGGCTTTGTCAAAAGACAAGATCATCTTCTCATCTTCCTGCTGTTCGCTTTTTGATTGTTTGAAAAGCGAACTGCGTCCAAGATGTTCTAGTCCTCTCCGGATTTCCGGCTGAAAAATCACGATAGCAGCTATCACCCCATACGTGATGACTTGGTTCATCAACCAAGACAAAGTGTGCAGACCAATGATTTCCGCTACGATTCGGATAACAATAAAGATAGCTACACCTTTCAGAAGCTGAATCGCTTTTGTGCCACGCAGCAGTTGGATCAGTTTGTATACAAGATACCAGACAACCAGAATATCAAGTATGTTCACCAAAAAATTCAGAGAGAACAAGTCACCGGAAAACATTTGCTGCCAATAGTCCAAATTGAAAAGTTCCCCGATTTGAAATGACATAAAAAGCCTCTCTTCTCTTTTGAGATTTCCTCTTTAGTATATCATATGTTTTAATTTTAGAGGCTGATCTGCTCGTTTTTTTCTTGATAAAAACGCATAATTTTCAAGAAAATTGCAAGTATGCGTTTTATTTTTCTCTGCAATAAATATTTTTAAACTTCAGAGAATTATTCATTATATTTTTTCTGTTATTTTTCCTTTTTTTCTTTTGTAGCTTGTTCCATTTTTTTACGTCGTTCTGCTCTGGCAGCTCTTCTAGCAGCTCTTCTTTCTTCTGCTTCAAGATCCGTCGTTTTTTCTTTTCTAGTCTTAACGGGTACATCGATAGATTCCTCTGGTTCAAGTCGTTTCTTGATTTTTTCTAATTCTCCCGTCAGTGCAGCATAGTTGTAAAAACGTGTTTTAGCGTCGTGGACAGTCTTTTCAAATAAAGCTTTTGCAAGATTTGGATTTGCGTTCTCTAGCGAGGAAAAGCGAACTTGTTTCCTCATGAAATCAGGCATAGCAGAGAAATCAGGTTTTTTGTAGTCCAAAGTCATTGGTTTCTTGTTTTTTTCGACCATTGCAGGGTTATATCGATACAATGACCAATAACCAGAAGAAACAGCTTCTTTTGCTTCTTTAAGCGATTCTTTCATTCCGCCAAGCAAGCCATGTGTGATACAAGGCGTATAGGCAATAATCAGAGAAGGACCAGGATACTTTTCTGCTTCTTCAAATGCCTTGATCGTTTGCATTTGATTGGCACCTGAAGCAATTTGCGCCACATAAACATTTCCATATGTCATCGCCATCATTCCTAGATCTTTCTTTGAAGCATACTTTCCACTAGCCGAAAATTTAGCGATTGCCGAAGCTGGTGTTGCTTTTGAGGTTTGACCGCCAGTATTGGAATAGACTTCGTTATCCAAAACAAGGATATTCACGTCTGCTCCGCTGGCAAGTACATGATCGATCCCGCCAAAACCAATGTCGTAAGCCCATCCGTCTCCACCAATCATCCATTGGCTGTTTTTTACGAATAGATCCTTTCTCTTGTATATATCCTCCAGTTCAGGGAAAATTGATCGTTCGCTTTCGATCGCAGCTTGCAGTTTTGCTGCTCTTTGCTGCGTTCCTTCACTCTCAAACATGTGTACCAACCAGTCTTCCATCAATTCTCGTAGTTCTTCTGATACTTTTGGCAATACCTCTTTGATTGAACTTGCCAAAGCCTCGCGACGAGTCTGTGCCGCTAGAAGCATACCATAACCAAATTCAGCATTATCTTCCAATAAAGAATTTGACCATGCAGGCCCCTGACCACATTCATTTGTCGTATAAGGAGAAGCAGGAGAAGCACCGCCCCAAATAGAAGAACAGCCTGTCGCATTCGCGATCATCATTCGATCACCGAACATTTGTGTCAATAATTTTACATAAGGTGTTTCGCCACAGCCTGAGCAAGCGCCCGAGAATTCAAGAAGCGGTTGATTGAATTGTGTAGACAAGACAGTATTCTTTCCTTTGACTGGATTTGCTTTTTGTCTTAATGTCATTGCAAAAGCCCAATTCACAGCTTGTTCTTTCTGTTCTTCATAAGGCTTCATCACTAAAGCTTTTTCTTTTGCGGGACAAGCCTCTACACACAGACCACAACCTGTACAGTCTTCCACTGAAACTTGGATACGGTATTTTACGCCGTCTGCGCCTCGCATTTCTCTCACGATAAATCCTTCTGGCGCTTCTTCCATTTCCTCTTCATCTGCTAAAAATGGACGGATGGCAGCATGAGGACAAACAAAGGCACATTCATTACACATCGTACAGCGATCACTAATCCACTCAGGTACTTCTAAAGCGACGCCCCGCTTTTCCATAGAAGCCATTCCTAAAGGCATCTCTCCTGTTGTCATTCCATTTGCTACAAGTGTACCAACAGAGAGTTGATTTCCTTCCTGTGCATTCACTGGTTCAAGTATTTCTTGTACATAACCAGTGTTCCTTTTATTGATTTTTTCAGGCATCTCCAACGTTCTCCAATGTTCTGGGATCGCGACTTGATGAAGCAGTTCGGTCGTCCGGTCGATTGCTTGTATGTTTTTTTCTACGATAGCCATTGATTTATGTCCATAGCTTTTCAGGGCTTCTTCTTTTAGCAGCGGAATCACTTCATCAAAAGGAATGATGTCAGCTAATTTAAAAAATGCCGTTTCCATTGCCGTATTGATCCGGCGTCCCAAACCGACTTCTTGGGCCAATCTCATGGCATTGATCGTATAGAATCTAATGTTATTTTCAGCCAAGTAACGTTTTAATTTTAAGGGCAGATGCGTTTCTAATTGTTCGTCGCTCCAAAGAGTATTCAATAAAAAAATGCCACCTGGCTTCAATCCTTTGACCAAGTTATAGCTATGCAGGTAAGCTGGTGTGTGACAGGCAACAAGGTCCGCATGCTCGACAAGATACGCAGAACGTATCGGCGTATCTCCAAAACGAAGATGAGAGACAGTCAGACCACCAGATTTTTTCGAATCATAATAAAAATAGCCTTGCGCATATTTATCGGTGTGATCTCCAATAATCTTGATAGCTGATTTATTTGCTCCGACTGTTCCGTCAGATCCAAACCCCCAAAACTTGGCCTGGAATGTTTGCGGTTCTGTCAAATCCAGACTTTCCTTTGGTTCCAAAGATTGATAAGTCACATCATCAACGATACCTATGGTGAAACGTTTTTTGCTTATGCTTGGGTCTTTTTGCAATTCATCAAAAACTGCTGAGATTTGGTCAGGAGTCACATCTTTAGAACCCAATCCGTAGCGACCACCAATAACAGCCGGGCGAAGTTCAGAATCATATAACGCACTTTGAACGTCTAATAAGAGAGGTTCTCCACCTGCCCCTGGTTCTTTACTTCGATCAAGAACAGCAATTGTTTTTACTGTATGAGGCAACTTTTGCACGAATGTTTCCACTGGAAAAGGACGATAAAGATGGATATTCAAAAAACCTGTTTTCCGTCCGTTTGCATTCAAGTAATCAATCGTTTGTTCAATCGTCTGTGCAACTGATCCCATAGAAACAATGACTTCTTCCGCATCGTCTGCTCCGTAATAAGTCACCAAGTCATAAGAAGTTCCTCGTAATCGGTTGATCTCTTTCATATATTTTTGAACGATTTCAGGTAATTTATCATAATAGGGGTTGATCGTTTCCCGTTGTTGAAAATGGATGTCTGGATTCTGGTTCGTACCACTAACAGTCGGATGATTGGGATTCATCCCTCGTTTACGAAATGAAGCTAATTTCTCCTGATTGATCAGAGGAGCTAATTCTTCATATTCCAAAACTTCGATTTTTTGAATCTCGTGACTCGTACGGAATCCATCAAAGAAATTCAAAAAAGGTACTTCTCCTTCAATAGAAGCAAGATGGGCAACAGGTGCTAAATCCATCACTTCTTGTACACTGCTTTCAGCTAACATAGCAAATCCTGTTTGTCTTGCAGCCATCACGTCTCCGTGATCTCCGAAAATATTCAACGCATTTGTCGTCACTGCCCGACTAGCAACATGGAAAACACTTGGCAGTAGTTCCCCAGCAATCTTGTACATATTCGGTATCATCAAAAGCAGCCCTTGAGAAGCGGTATATGTAGTTGTCAGTGCACCAGTTTTCAATGATCCATGGACCACACCAGCTGCTCCTGCTTCGGATTGCATTTCTACTACTTTTACTGGTTGACCGAATACATTTTCTTTTCCTGCTGCTGACCATTGATCTACTAATTCAGCCATGGTCGAACTGGGTGTTATTGGATATATTGCAGCAATCTCGGTAAATGCATAAGAAATATATGCGGCTGCCGTATTGCCATCCATTGTTTTCATTTTTCGCATGATTCATCATCCTTGTTCATATTCTCTCTTATTATCTGTTCCATTATAACGTAAAACATTCCATTTTTTTCTTTTATTTATAAAAATATTTCACATATGTCTATTTGAATTGGTCATCTAATTTTTAGACAAACAGTCTAAATTGTTGCCTTTTTTTATCAGACATGTATAAACTATAAGCGAAAGAGGTGTTTTAACATGGATATATCAGTGATTGATGCAACGAAAACAAATACACAAAAAGGAATCCTTTATGGTTCATCGAATGCTCCTAAAAAAATGGTCGAATTCATCAACCTAGCTTGTCCGTATTGCCGACAATGGTTTGAAGAATCTTATGAGCTATTAGAAGAAGCAGTCCAAAGCGGGCAATTGCAGCGAGTGATCAAATTGTTCGATAAAGAAAAAGAAAGCTTGCAGCGAGGAAACGTGATGCACCGGTATCTCACAATCAGCGATGGTCAAAAAGCGATCAAAGAGATCAAACAAATATTCGATACTCAAGACGAGTGGAAACATCTTTCTCTCCAAGAAGTAGCGGATTTTGCAGTAGATAAACTAAAGCTGACAGAACAAAAAGACGAACAGCTGAGCCAAGCTGTCATCAACGAAGCTGAGCAAGCACATATTCGATTTGTTCCGACTGTCATCTTGGGTAAAGAAATCTTTGATGAATCTATTTCAATAGAGGAATTAAAAGAATTGATCCAAACAAAATAAAAAAATAAGGAGCGTGGGACAAAAGTAAAGAACACTTTTGTCTCACGCTCTAAACACCTATAAACGGCGGAAGCAGAAGCAACTCCTTCTTATTTCTTGGAGTTAAACGCTTCTGTCCCAGCCTCCTTATTCCGAATAAATGGTGTCCAAAAGCTTGCATCTGCCAGATTATCTCATTTCTTATGACAAGCTGAGCAAATTATCTCCACCAAATAATTTATTCATATTTTTGACTTGCGCATACTAACTAATTCTTAAATTTTCATACAAAATTTCTCAAATCCCCTTAACGAGTAATATTTATGTACGGTGATTCACACTAGTATCCCAATCACTTTTTAAGTTATCCCGATTTCAATTCTACTTCAAAAATAGTTGCTTTTATGTATGCTGTTAGTTGATTAGATGGTCGTTTGTTGAGCTAGGTCGTTTATTTTAAACAAGTTGTTTCTTTAGCTTATACCTATCTCGTCTACCAAACGCAAGATGGCAAACACAAATGCATACGCATCTGTATTTGCCACTTTGATTCGTATAAAGCTAACAACTCCTAACTCCTCTCATTTAATAGTTGCTCTCTTTTTTATTCAGATACATTTTTGCTGATCACAGCCTAGTATTTCAATGGTTTTGAACACTAAACCAAATTGTTCCATTACAACATTCACTGGCTGATGAAATGGATTAATAGATTTCGATTATTCAAAGCGATTTTCTATTGGTGAATTGTGTTCCCAACTAACAAGACGGATTCCAAAGTCATTATATAACTCTTCAAGAGTTAACCCTTTCCTGTTCCCAATAGATGTATCTCTCCCACGCTCGATATAAAATATGGAGTTTCGAATGCCAAGACCTGGCAAATCTTTCCTTGTTACAGTTACACTGCTACTAACTTCCCCCATATAAAATCCAGCTCCTCCAAAATGATAATATATTTTTCGACCATCATCTAACTCATGTAACAATAATTGTTGTGCCCTCTTGTCACTCGCCAAATGCAAACGCCACGTGCGATACCATGCCATGCTACCTGCATCTGCAGAAAATCCATCAAATAATGCAACAATTGTATCTTCTATCACAATCCTTTCCCCATCTACTTCATATTCTAATCTAAAATCAAACTCCCCTCGGGTAATCGCAGGTCTTGGTGGCTTAGGACCCAATATTATTCTACTTAAAACCGCATTCGTTCCCAGATGAAACACAGCTATAACAACAATAATGATTAATATTTTGTTTCTATTTGATAAATTTCTCATTATTCGCAAATCACCTCTACATTCTCACATACTAGTTCGTAATACTCCTTTAATATCAAAATATCTACTGATCGTAATAATATTCGCTATGAATTCCTACTACTCGTATAAGAAAGGCCAAATCATCAGCTTTTACTTGCTGATGATTTGGCTTGTTTCTATTTATCGTAATTGTTTTCTAATCACCAAAATTGTTAACAATCGGTTCAGATATTTCCCAATTCACTAGCCTTATATTATATTGATTTAACAATTCTTCTTCATTTATTGTATTTTGATCAAGCGGACCAAATTGTTCTAATAATTCTTTGTCATGTAAAATATCCCTTCTAGTAATGCCTCTTTCCCTTTCAATGAAAGAAGCACTAGGAAAAGTATGATTATAACCATTCAACCTATCTCCCATGTAATAATTAGCAGGTCCTGGAAAATAAAATATTTGCTTATTATCACTAACTTCTAACAGCAACACTAAATCTTCTCCGCTGGCTAAACGACTTGTCCATCTACGATATCTCCCTATGCCTTCGTTCATTCCAAATCCATCAAATTCAACTATTAACGTGTCTTCTATCACATGTAATTCTTCATTCAATTCATACTCAAGTCTAAAAGGAAATTCTCCATATGTAATCTCTGGCAATGGTGGTGCTGGAGTTCTCCAAATAAATACAATAACTGTGAATAGAAAAAATCCAACGATCGATATAAATGTTATGAGACCTGCTCGAAGTAAAACCCGATATAATAAAAATGCTGTATTTCGCTTTGCTATATCTAGAAAAATAAAAAGTACTGCAATCATAATGATAGTAAAAGTTGTAAAAAAACGCATTTTTGTCCTCCCTTTATAAACATCGATTCTCAAATTCTAAACCAAATCTTGGTAGTTCAAGTTCAGGTATAACGTATTCCAACCATACATCTCAATTACTATTTATGAACTTATGATTATCACTGAATAAATCACTCCATCCCCTTGTTAAAACTTCTACATTAATTACACCTGGTTGTTTTCGACTAGCTAATCCAATGAACTTATCAACCATCCTTATCCACCAACCACGAGAATCTTGACCAGAAGTAAGAAGAGCAGTTCTCAAGGATGATCGAGCAGTTCCTTCCAGTTTTTTAATTAATCAGGCCAGTTATAGATAAATACTTGATCTTATCTATATCAGGACTTCTATATTAAGCAAAAATTTATGTACAAAACTAAAATCTTCATTCAGTTGTCTCCCCGCTTTTTATACGATTGTATTAAAAACAATAGAAGCCTTTCCAAATTATGTTACTCCAGTAAAGATGGAATTATAGTTTGACGGAAGAAAAGCAAGTATAACTTTAAAAAAAAACTGATACATTCGCATCTCCTGCTTCATGTATCAGTTTTTTCTTTGGATTAAACTGCTTCTTCACGCAGTTTTTCCGCAAATTCATTTATTTTGCGAATTCGGTGATTAATTCCCGATTTTGATATCGCACCTGAGGGAATCATTTCCCCTAATTCTTTCAAGCTGACCTCTGGATGTTGAAGCCGAAGTTCTGCGATTTCCTGAAGTTTTTCAGGAAGGGCATGTAGACCGACCTTTGCTTCGATCAATTCGATGTTTTCGATTTGTTTAGAAGCCGCATCAATCGTCTTGTTCAGATTTGCTGTCTCACAATTGACTAGACGATTGACCGAATTTCTCATATCCCGTACGATTCGAACATCTTCAAATCGGAGCATTGAGTTGGTTGCACCAATCAATGTTAAGAAATCAGCAATTTTTTCTGCTCCTTTTAAATAAGAAATATAGCCATTGCGCCGTTCAAGCGTTCGAGCATGTAGACCGTAATAATTTAACATATCGCAAATGTCTTGGTTATGCTGTTCATAAATAGAAAATATTTCCAAATGATAACGGCTCGTTTCCGGATTATTGACTGAACCTGAGGCCATAAAAGCACCACGTAAGTAAGAACGCATTTTTTGCGAATTTCCCATAATCTCGTCCGAAACGTGTCCATTGAACATCATACCATCCATGATATCAAGATCCATCAACACATATTTTGTGCCTTGCTTCAACCGGACGATATAGACATTGTTCTTTTTTAATTTCATTTTTTTACGAACGAGTAGCTCACTTCGTACCTGATAATGATCTTTCAAAAGAGAATAGATACGTCTGGCAATTGCAGCATTTTCTGTTTGGACGTTCAAAATAAACTGCTGGTTCACAATACCTAAAGAGCCGTTCATTCGCAGCAAAGCAGCTAATTCCGCTTTCGCATGTTCTCGATGAACTTCCAAACCAGTTAGTTCTTTCTTCACATCTGCAGCAAATGACATCCTATTCTCCTCCTTTCTCCAACAATAAATTGCTTAATATTTTGAACCGAAAACTAAACGGAACAATTCTTCTACTACTTTGTCTCCATCGTGGAAGACACCACCATCTTTCAATTCCAAAAAGTCGGTGGAAATCACTCGACATCCTTCATTTCTCAATCCGTTGAAGTCGTGTGCGACTTGTACTAGATACTCATCATAGATCTCTGGGTCCATATAATCTTCAGGCACTTTTTCCGTATTGACCAATACTGTATCGATAAAAGGCTGATTCAAATGCTTGTGTAAAACACGTATATGATCGGCATCTGTGAAATGTTCCGTTTCCCCTTTTTGGGTCATGATATTACAGATATAGACGGTTTCAGCAGTTGTCTTGAGCATTGCTTCGCCGATTTCTGGTATCACTAAATTTGGAAGGATACTGGTGAATAAACTTCCGGGTCCCAAAACGACCATGTCGGCGTCCATAATTGCTGAAACGACTTTTCGAGCCGCTTTGGCTTCACTTTTATCATTTGTGTTGCAGACATACACACGGTCAATGGTTTTACGGTCGATCGCGATTTTAGATTCTCCTACTGCAGTCGTTCCGTCTTTAAAGACAGCATGCAAGGTCAAAGGAGTTTCTGAAGAAGGATAAACATGTCCATCTACATGCATCATTTTTGCTAATAATTGAATCGCCTCATAAGTGCTTCCCCGCATCTCGGAAACTGCGGCAATGATCAGATTACCGATCGTATGATTGGCTAAAAACTGATCTTCCTTTTTGAAACGGTATTGGAAAATATCTTCATAGAATTGTGGCATATCCGATAACGCCACTAAGACATTTCTCAAGTCACCAGGAGGAGCCATAGCGATCGATTCTCTGATTGCACCGCTGCTTCCCCCATCATCTGCAACAGTCACTACTGCTGTGATATCTGCTCCTTGATTTCGCAAACTTTTCAGGATAACTGGCAGACCAGTGCCACCGCCGACCACTACGATCTTTGGTTTTCTTATCCGGTAGGTTTTCATTTTCACGACCGGTTCACCGTCTCTTTCCTTTTATCCTTGTCCCGATGTGTCACATTGACTTTATAGTTTTTCCCTAAAGCATTTGCCAAACGTTCAGTCAATGCCACAGAACGGTGTTGACCGCCTGTACAGCCGATTGCAACTGTCAAGCTGCTTTTTCCTTCTTTAATGTATCCAGGCAATACAGTTTCCAGAAGATCCAAAAATTTATGGTAGAATGATTGCGTTTCATCAAAGGACATCACATAATCATAGACTGGCTGATCTTTTCCGGTCAATGATCTTAGTTCCGGGATATAATGAGGGTTGGGCAAAAAACGCACATCCATCACAATATCCGAATCGATCGGCAACCCGTATTTAAAACCAAATGATACAAATTCGATCCGAAATCCTTGGTCTCCCTTTGATTTGAATGACTCATTGATTTTTTCACGTAATTGTCGTGGTGTCAATGTCGTCGTATCAATGATCACGGAAGCTTGGGCTTTCAAGTCGTCTAGTATCGCCCGTTCTTTACGTATCCCTTCAGTGATCAAACCGTCCATCGCCATTGGATGTGCTCGTCTTGTTTCTTTGTAGCGAGCCACTAGTTCTTCGTCTGAAGCATCTAAAAATAAGATAGAAGTGTCGATGAAGTTCGTATTTTCGATTTCGATCAGCATGTTTTGGATTTCTTCAAAGAAGGAACGAGAACGTAAATCCACTCCTAAAGCCATTTTTGTGACTTTGCCTGATTCTTTGATTAATTCCCAGAATTTTGGAATCAATCGAGGCGGCATATTATCGATACAAAAATAGCCCATATCTTCAAAACTTTGGATAGCTACTGTTTTCCCTGCACCGCTCATACCTGTTATGATGACTAATTGCAAATTATCTGTCATAATTACGAACTCCTCTCACATTGTGCATAGTAAAATTATATCATTCCGGGCGTATCATTACCAGTTTTCTTTTTCTTTTACAAAAAGATTTGGACCAAATATCTTTTAGGATATTTGCCCCAAATCCAATTTTTTTACTTTTCCGATGCTGTATCCAATGCCTTGCTTCTTTCAGCTAGCGCTCGTTCAATCGTCCGATCTGCTAAAATAGATTGGGCATCGATCACTGGATAATGGTTATCTTCAGCAAATTCATGCATCAATGACAATTCTGTGCAACCTAAGATGACTTTTTCACAGTTTAGGCGCTCTACCGCTTCTTCTAAGATTTCGTAATATAGCTCTTGATTCAAATAATCCGATTCCTTGATCTCATGATAGATCAGATAATTGATTTTTTCTTGAAGAACAGTATCAGGAATCACTGTTTCGAATCCAAGATTTTTGACTTCGCGTTCATAGATTCCAGCTTTCATACTTCCTTCTGTTCCTAGAATCGCTACTCTCCCTGTCGTATGCTGACGGACAAGTTCATTTGCTGCTTCTCTTGGCATATGAAGGATAGGAATATCCGTTGCCGCTTGTAATTCTTCAAAAAAGTAGTGTGCGGTGTTACAAGTCAACACAATGAAGTTCGGCTGCAATAAATTTTGTTTCTCAATATCATCCAGCAGAAACGGCATTGGATTTTCTTCTGATCGATCTAAAATATAAGCTGTACGATCAGGAACTGTTGCATGATTGAATAAGACATAATTCAAATATTCTTGATCTTTTGTAGCTTTCGTTCGGTGGTTGATCAAGCGAACAAAACTTTCTGTCGCCATCGTGCCCATTCCGCCTAAAATACTGAAAAAATTCTCCATGAACTAGCCTTCTTTCACATGAAAATACTTTTTGAATCTTGGAATATAGTTATGGAACATATATTTCATCAACAACCAGCGCTTGATTGACCGGTCTTTTTCATAAAACACAGTAGTACCGTAACGATTTTCTTTGATCATTTGCTCAGCTAGTTTTTTGTCTTCATTTTCCCGAGCATATTCTAAAAAGATTTTTTTGGGCACACCCATCCATAATCTTGCTTTATCTGATTGATTCGTTCCATAGGTCGTTTCAACAAAGGGTTTGTTAAACACTCGATCTTCTGTGACGAAACGAGCCAGATTCAAGCCGTTCAATGTCACAAAGAAACTGCTACGACCTTGTCTCAAATTGATTTCAAATAATTTATATTCTCCATCTCTAGGATCATACTTCATATCGAAATTGGCAAAGCCTGTATATTCGATTTTTTCCAAAAATGCCTTAATGGTTTGATAGATTTTTTCGTTATAATCTGGCATGATCACAACGTAATTACCAATCGATGCTGGTGTAGGATCTTCTAACAGTGGATGACCAAGACACATCATCCGAACTTGATGATCTTCATCTACATACGCATTTAGCACACGCATATTACTATCATCACCCGGGATAAAATCTTGTACAATCATTTCACTTTTATAACCGGCTTCGTATATCCGGCCTAAAATTAAATCGAACTCTTCTCTAGTCTCTAAAATAAAAGCTTTTTTTCTTCCTTCAAATTGGACAGAAAGATACTCCACACTGTTTGCAGGTTTCAAAGCAACTGGGAATTCAAAAGGCAATTCCTGTTCCAAATGTCCATTTACTAACATTTCTTCTCTGACGATCAATGTTTTAGGATACGGAAGATCATATTCTTCACAAACTTCATAAAAGCTTACTTTATTGATCAGTCTTTCAAATAAAGAATAATCAATATATGGACAGATAAAATATTCTGACAGCTCTTGTTTATGTTGGGAGATCAATTCTGCATATCCATCACCACAAGCAATCAAAAGATATTTTTTACTCTTATCAGAATATCTTTCTTTTGCCAAACGAAGCATCGTCTCGATAAATACAGGGTCTTTATCAAATCCTGGAATAACTTCTACATTGACAATTTTACTGTAGCGGGTAGGGGCTAACTGATCCGAAGCATATGCTTGGCAGATTTTGCCGTATGCTTCATTAAAAGAACGTGCCATACCATAAACGTTCATGTCGCTTCCTAATAATATAGGGATAAATTCTTCATTTTCAATACTGTTCATCATTATCTCTCACTTACTCATAATCTCTTGTTTTTCTTTTCCAACTACACAAGGAATATCATACCATAAAGAAAAAAGCAATCAAAGGAAACTCCTCCGATTGCTCAATTCTTTTTTGAACGGATTGAACTTATAGGAAGTTTTTATCTATACCAATCAGTGTAGAAAGAACTACCATGTAATGATTCTAGAACACTGATATTAATAAAACAAGCAAAAATTCATTTTTTTATGTTTTTTTAACTATCTCAGCTATCTATCCTCTTTATACCATTATTTTTTTCAAATAGTGACCTGTATAACTTTCTTTTACGTTAATGATTTCTTCTGGTGTTCCAGTCGCAAGGATCGTTCCTCCACCTTCTCCACCTTCTGGTCCTAAATCAATGATATAATCTGCTGTTTTGATTACATCTAGATTGTGTTCAATCACTAAAACTGTGTTACCAGCATCTACTAATCTTTGTAATACATGCAACAAGCGGGCGATGTCATCGCTATGAAGTCCTGTCGTTGGTTCATCTAGTATATAGAAATTCTTTCCATTAGAGATTTTGTGCAATTCACTGGCAAGTTTCATCCGTTGTGCCTCACCACCGGACAATGTCGTTGCTGGTTGCCCCATCGTCACATAACCTAAGCCAACATCAACAATCGTTTGCAGTTTGCGATGAATCTTTGGAATGTGCTTGAAGAATTCTACAGCATCTTCTACTGTCATTTCCAAAATATCAGCAATGCTTTTTCCTTTGTAATGCACTTCTAATGTTTCAGAGTTATATCGTTTGCCATGACATACTTCACAAGGAACATAGACATCAGGCAAAAAGTGCATTTCGATCTTAATAATTCCATCCCCGCGACAAGCTTCACAACGACCGCCTTTTACGTTGAAACTAAAACGCCCTTTCTTATAACCCCGCATTTTTGCCTCGTTCGTTTGAGCAAATAACCCACGGATATCATCAAATACACTTGTATAAGTCGCTGGATTACTTCTCGGCGTCCGGCCGATTGGGCTTTGATCGATATCGATGATCTTTTCGATACTTTCGTAGCCGGAAATTGTCTTGAATTTACCTGGCTTAGCAGAATTCTTATTTAATTTTTGCGCTAACGATTTCTTTAAGATACTATTGACCAATGTACTCTTTCCAGAACCAGACACACCTGTGACTGCTACAAATTCTCCTAATGGAAATTCAACACTAATATTTTTCAGATTGTTTTCTGAAGCACCAGTGATCTTGATTGCTTTCCCATTACCTTTACGGCGTTCTTTTGGTACAGGGATTGATTTTTTCCCTGAAAGATATTTCCCTGTCAAAGAATTTTCATCATTAGCTACTTCTTCAGGAGTGCCTGCAGCCACGATTTGTCCGCCTTGTTCTCCGGCCCCAGGTCCGACGTCAATCAGATAATCTGCTGCCCACATCGTATCTTCATCATGTTCGACTACAACGAGGGTGTTGCCAAGATCACGCATTTTCTTTAATGAGCCAATCAGTCGATCGTTGTCGCGTTGATGCAATCCGATCGATGGTTCATCTAAAATATACAAAACTCCAGAAAGATTCGATCCAATTTGTGTAGCCAATCTGATTCGCTGCGCTTCTCCCCCAGATAATGTTCCGGAAGCGCGACTCAAAGTTAGATAGTCTAGTCCCACATTTTCCAAGAATGAAAGTCTGTCATTTACTTCTTTTAAAATCGGTTTGGCAATTGCTTTCTCTTGTTCAGATAACGTTAAGTTTGAGAAGAAATCTACTGCTTTTTGAATAGACAACTCATTTGTTTGCCCGATATTCGTTCCATTGATTTGAACAGATAGAGCTTGGGGATTCAATCGATAACCTTTACATGTCTGACAAGTTAATTCTGTCATATAAAGACGCATTTGCTCACGCGTGAAATCACTGTTCGTATCATGATAACGACGCTCGATATTCTTCAATACCCCTTCGAAAGTCGTTTCTACATCGCGAACGCCACCAAAATCATTTTCATAATGGAAATGGAAAAGATCATCTGTCCCATTCAAGATGATATCCTGATGCTCTTCCGGTAATTCTTCGAATGGTGTATCTAAATCGATACCGAAACTTTCACAAGCCTGCGCTAACATTTGAGGATAATACTGAGAGCTGATTGGATTCCATGGAACGATAGCACCTTGACTAAGTGTCTTCGTTCTATCTGGAATCACTAAATCTTGATCGACTTCTAATTTGACACCTAAACCATCACAGTCTGGACAAGCTCCAAAAGGCGCATTGAATGAGAACAGTCTTGGTTCTAGTTCGCCAACAGTAAATCCGCAATAAGGACAGGCATAGTGTTCGCTAAACAACATTTCTTCTTCACCGATCACGTCAACCAGAGCATAGCCGTCTGCCAATCGCAGGGCCGCCTCTAAAGAATCAAATAGACGAGAACGAATCCCTTCTTTCACAATGATCCGGTCGATGACGATCGCGATATCATGTTTTTTGTTTTTCTCCAGCTCAGGCACTTCACTTAAATCATAGATCTCACCATCGACTCGAACGCGGACGTATCCCTCTTTTTGGATTCGTTCGAATATTTTTTTATGTTGTCCTTTTTTCTTTACCACGATCGGTGCCAACACTTGGATCTTTGTGCGCTCAGGCAAAGCCATTACTTGATCTGCCATTTGATCTACTGATTGACTGGTAATCTCGATATGATCGTTGGGACAAATCGGATGTCCTACACGTGCAAACAACAAGCGTAAATAGTCATTGATTTCCGTCACAGTACCTACTGTCGACCGAGGATTTTTACTTGTTGTTTTCTGATCAATAGAAATCGCCGGACTCAATCCGTCGATGCTATCTACGTCCGGCTTATCCATTTGTCCTAAAAACTGACGAGCATAAGCAGAAAGGCTCTCTACGTATCTCCGCTGCCCTTCAGCGTACAGCGTATCAAATGCTAGGGAACTTTTTCCAGAACCGGACAAACCTGTAACGACCACGAATTTATCTCGTGGAATCGTTACATCTATATTTTTCAAGTTATGGGCACGTGCACCGTGAATCGTAATTTTATCGTTAGCCATGTTGTCCTCCTACTTTGAAGCTTTTAATTCTAAAATCATATCTCGCACATTAGCGGCTGTTTCAAAATCCAATGCTTTCGCCGCATCTTTCATTTCTTTTTCTAATTTCATCAATAACGTATCTTTTTCTTCTTTCGTCATTTCTTCATACGAGACTTGTACCGCTTCTTTTGTATCATCTTCCGATTCTTTCGTAATAGAAATCAAATCTCGGATTTCTTTAATGATCGTTTTT
This sequence comes from Enterococcus sp. FR204, assembly GCF_031143325.1. NCBI lineage: Bacteria > Bacillati > Bacillota > Bacilli > Lactobacillales > Enterococcaceae > Enterococcus > Enterococcus sp. FR204. Next base: position 25,927 of record NZ_JAKZIW010000021.1, read on the forward strand.
GGAACGATCCCATGTTCTTCATTGTACTTCTGCTGAATCGTACGGCGTCTTGATGTTTCATCCATCGCTAGACGCATAGAATCTGTTACTTTGTCTGCGTACATGATTACTTTACCTTCTTCATTCCGAGCAGCTCGTCCAATCGTTTGGACTAAGGAACGTTCACTACGTAAAAAGCCTTCTTTATCCGCATCCAAGATAGCAACAAGGGAAACTTCAGGTACGTCTAATCCTTCACGAAGCAAATTGATTCCAACTAACACATCAAATTCACCTAATCGAAGATCTCGAATGATTTCTGTTCGTTCCAGCGTTTTGATATCACTATGCAAATATTTGACTTTGATCCCTAATTCTTTGAAATAATCTGTGAGGTCTTCTGCCATTTTTTTCGTCAATGTCGTTACAAACACCCGCTGTTCTTTTTCGACTCGTTCATTTATTTCGCCTACTAGATCATCGATTTGTCCCATGATTGGACGAACTTCGATCACTGGGTCAAGCAGCCCTGTCGGACGGATGATTTGTTGGATAACGGTATCTGTTTGTTCATGTTCATATGGTCCTGGCGTCGCAGAGACATAAATGATCTGATTGACATGTTTTTCAAACTCTTCTAACCGAAGTGGCCGATTGTCTAAAGCAGATGGCAAACGGAAACCGTAATCTACTAGCATCTGTTTTCTCGCTCGGTCACCATTATACATTCCTCTGATTTGAGGCATGGTTACGTGCGATTCGTCCGTCACGATCAAAAAATCTTCAGGAAAGAAATCCAATAGCGTATAAGGCGGTTCACCTTCTTTACGTCCGTCCATATGCCGAGAATAATTTTCAATTCCCGACGTGTAGCCCATTTCTAACATCATTTCAATATCGTAATTGGTTCGCTGTTCTAAACGTTGAGCTTCCAGAAGTTTGTTTTCATTTCGCAAGACAGTTAAACGCTGTTCTAATTCCGCTTTGATATTCGCTACGGCATGCTCCATATGTTCATCATTCGTCACAAAGTGAGTCGCCGGGAAGATTGCCACGTGTTCCGTTTCTCCTAAAACTTCACCTGTCAGTGCATTGACTTCTCGGATACGTTCGACCTCATCTCCAAAAAACTCCACACGTAAGGCACGTTCATCTCTTGAAGCCGGAAAAATCTCCACGACATCACCGCGCACTCGAAAACGACCGCGCTGAAAATCTATATCATTTCTTTCGAATTGGATACTGACTAAGTCACGAATCAACTGATTGCGATCTAGTTCTGCTCCCTGTCGAATCGAAACTACTTGTTTTTGGTACTCAAAAGGCGAACCTAATCCAAAAATACATGAAACGGATGCAATGACGATCACATCATTTCTTTCTAATAATGAACTAGTAGCCGAATGTCGTAATTTGTCGATCTCATCATTTACACTTGAATCTTTTTCGATATACGTATCGCTTGAAGGCACATAAGCTTCAGGCTGATAATAATCATAATAAGAAACAAAATATTCAACAGCATTGTTAGGGAAAAATTCCTTGAATTCCCCGTACAGCTGACCAGCCAATGTTTTGTTATGGGCAATAATCAGTGTTGGTTTATTCACTTTCTCAATAAGATTGGAAATCGTATATGTTTTCCCTGTTCCAGTCGCACCTAATAAGATTTGTGCTTTTTTCCCGCCGACTACGCCATCCACTAATTGGTTAATCGCTTCAGGCTGATCACCAGCCGGTTGGTATTTCGAGACAAGCTCAAAGTGTCGGGAGGTATCTCTCTCAATCATTCTTCGTCCTCCTTTTCATTCATTCCTTTTCATTTTACGACCAATAAAAAGAAAAGGAAAGCAAAGGCATTCCTTACTAAAAAATTATACCACACCGAACATACTTTCGCCACTTTTTTATCTTATTATGCATGTTACGTTTTATAACATAAAATGTTAGAAACTCGCATTTTTTTCATTTTTTCGAGCTTACAGTCTTGTCTGATTCAGCACTTTTCGCCTATAATAATAAAATATTGGAAATTTAGGAGGTTGATTATGAAAAGAAAGCATATATTTCACTCATTTGTTTTCTTAATGACAGGACTTGTGACACTTGCGTTTGGTCATGTTGCACAAGCTGACAACACTACAACGGCAGAGTCAAGCACAAGCGAGACAATGCAAAAAATAGAGCCCAAAAAAGACGTATACGTAATTGCCAGTGACTCTGCTTTTGCTCCATTTGAATTTCAAAACGCAAAGGGCGAGTACGAAGGCATCGATGTAAAATTGATGGAAAACATCGCCAAACTGCAAGGATTTAACATCCGAATGGACTACCGTGGTTTCTCTGCTGCTTTGCAAGCTTTGGAATCAGGACAAGCAGACGGAATGATTGCCGGAATGACTGTAACAGATGAACGAAAGAAAAGCTATGATTTTTCTGATTCTTACTTTGATAGCGGGATCCAATTAGCTGTCAAAAAAGGAGATACTTCGATCAAGTCTTATGAAGATTTGAAAGGAAAAACAGTCGGAGCAAAAGTTGGTACCGAAAGTGCTGAATTTTTAAGCGACCATGAATCTGAATATGGCTATTCTATCAAATATTTTGATGCTGCTGATCAATTGTACGACGGGTTAAAAGTTGGCGCAATCGATGCAATGATGGATGATTATCCGGTAATCGGTTATGCGATCAAACAAGGACAAGAATTGGAAACACCGATCAAAAAAGAATCTGGCGGAAAATATGCATTTGCCGTTAAAAAAGGACAAAATCCTGAGCTTCTTAATATGTTCAATGAAGGATTGAAAGAATTAAAAAGAACAGGCGAATACGATAAGATTATTAAAGAATATGTAGCGGATAGTTCAGAAACTTCCAGTGAGTCTTCCACTGCTGATGAATCAACATTTCTTGGACTTATCCAAAACAACTATCAAGCATTGTTGAAAGGACTTTGGAGAACAATTCTCCTAACTTTGATCTCCTTTGCTTTGGCTATAGTAATCGGTGTGATTTTTGGATTATTCAGTGTAGCACCAATACGCGCTCTTCGCACAATTGCTAGTATTTATGTCGATATCATCCGAGGAATTCCAATGATGGTTCTTGCGTTCTTTATTTTCTTTGGGTTGCCTGGTATCGTTGGATTTACGATTCCTGACTTCCTTGCTGGTGTTATCACCTTGACTCTTAACGCAAGTGCTTATATCGCAGAGATTGTTCGAGGCGGGATCAACGCCGTTCCTGTCGGACAAATGGAAGCTTCCAGAAGTTTAGGTCTTTCTTATAATCGGACAATGCAAAAAATCATTTTGCCGCAAGCGATACGCATCATGATCCCATCATTCGTCAATCAGTTCGTTATCTCATTAAAAGACACAACGATCATTTCCGCAATCGGTGTAGTCGAATTGCTGCAAACTGGTAAGATCATTGTTGCACGTACAACACAAAGTACGTATGTTTACTTGATCATTGCGATCATGTACTTGATTTTGATCACAGCATTGACAAAATTAGCAAAAGTTTTAGAAAAGAAGGTGAAGTAAGATGGCAGAAAAAATCTTAGTTGAGCATTTAGTCAAAAAATACGGCGATAACACAGTATTAAACGACATCAATGTATCCATCAACGAAGGAGATGTCGTCTGTATCATTGGCCCTTCAGGTTCAGGAAAAAGTACATTCTTGCGTTGCTTGAATCGTTTAGAAGAACCTTCTGACGGTGAAATTATTATTGACGGCGCCCACTTGATGGATAAAAGCACAGATATCAACTTGGTGAGACAACATATCGGAATGGTATTCCAACACTTTAACCTATTCCCTCATCTTTCTATTTTGGAAAACATCATTTTAGCACCGATGGACCTGAAGAAAGAATCTAGAGAAGAAGCAGAGAAAAAAGCAATCAAATTACTGCAGACAGTTGGTCTAGAAGATAAAAAAGATATGTATCCTGAAATGCTTTCTGGTGGACAAAAACAGCGTGTGGCTATTGCTCGTGCTCTAGCGATGAACCCTGACATCATGCTTTTTGATGAGCCTACTTCTGCACTCGATCCTGAAATGGTCGGTGATGTCTTGAACGTCATGAAAAAGTTAGCAGAACAAGGTATGACGATGGTTATCGTTACGCACGAAATGGGGTTCGCTAAAGAAGTGGCCAATCGCGTCATGTTCATTGACGACGGAAACTTTTTAGAAGACGGAACGCCTCAACAAATCTTTGAAAATCCGCAAAATGAACGGACAAAAGATTTCTTGAATAAAGTATTAAATATTTAATAAAAACCAAAAATGCACGGTCGCCATGAAGGGACCGTGTATTTTTATCTTCTTATTTTCTCACCTAATCGTATCATCAGCCGCATTGCTTGTTTTCCTGCACAAACAAGCAATCGCTCTACCTGTTCCATCGCATAAGAAAGTACCATCGGTTCATTGATGATATCAAGTACATAGTCGATACCACCCTCACTTAATTGAGCTTGATTTTTCTTCTCCATATTATGTAGTTGTGGGACAACTTTCTGACAATCAGCAATTCTGTCAAGAACGGATCAATCCTTTATTGGAGTTGCTCGAAAGGATCTTCTCTTATTACGGACAGGCTTTGCTCACTGTACATAGACAACAAATCATTATCCTAGTCAATCGGATTTCCAGAGCCTCATTGCTATCATTGCTTGACAAAATCCAGACAAAGTTTAATAAAATGTATCAGTTACAGCTAAACTTTGTAATTGGGTCGCTTTGTTATACAGAGCAAGAGACACCGCAATCTTCCCTTCATACCCAACACGCTGTGAACGGATAACTTTCCATCAATCTGTGAACGAGATCCGCTTTTTTGAAGATTTAGACCTCGGGATCATTTTACCAGCAATCCCGTCAGATCAACGAACATTATATGTAAAACGTATTTTGAAAAGCCTGACAGAAGAAGAAGTACATTTGTTCAAGAAGACTTTGGCATGCTTCAGTAAAAATAACGGAAGCATCAAAAATTGCTCAGAAGAATTATTTATTCATAAAAACACCTTGCAATATCGATTGAACAAGTTCCATTCTCTCACTGGTTATACCCCTAGAAACTATGACGATTATCATATTCTAAAGCTGGCTTTTTTGTTGGTACAAACATGACAACTACAAAAAAACCAGGCGAACATATGATTGTTCGTCTGGTTTTTAATTATTAATGACTTAGCGTTTTTACTAGAAAAACTACTTCCGCTTTTTCCCGCCAAAAGCATCTTTAAACTTATCGAAGAAACCGTCTTCTTGCTGTTCTTCAACTTTGATGCCGCCAGCTTCAGCGAATGCACGTAATGCTTCTCTTTGTTGTTCATTTAGATTTTTCGGTGTGATCAGTTTTACTTTGACATGTTGGTCGCCTGTTGCACCACCACGTAACTTCGGAGCGCCTTTTCCACGTAAACGGAAGTTCGTACCTGTCTGTGTTCCAGCAGGGATCTTCAATTTCACATCTCCATGGACAGTTGGTACTTGGACTTCATCCCCCAAAGCTGCTTGTACAAAACTTAAAGGCAATTCATAGTAAATTTCAGAACCTTCACGATCAAAGATATCACTTTCTTCTACACGGAAGACCACATACAAATCACCAAATGGTCCGCCGTTTTCTCCAGCTTCTCCTTGACCAGCTAAACGCATTTGTTGTCCTTCTTCTACACCAGCTGGTACATTCACTTTAACTGAATGTACTTTCTTCTCATGTCCTGAGCCATGACAGGTTGGACAAGGTTCTTTGATTTCTTTCCCTGTGCCATGACAAACATCACAAGTTTGACGGCTCATCACTCGTCCAAGTGGTGTTTGGCGTTCTACATTGATCGTACCTGCACCATGACATTTATGACAAGTAGTTGGTTGTGTGCCTGGTTTTGCACCGTTCCCACCACAAGTATGACAGATTTCTTCCCGATTATACTTGATTTCTTTTTCTACACCAAAAATCGCTTCTTCAAAAGACAAGTCGACCGTATATTGCAAATCAGCACCTTGACGAGGCGCATTTGGATCGACTGACCGACCGCCTCCTCCAAAGAAAGAGTCGAAGATATCTTCAAAACCACCGAAGCCGCCACCAGAGAAGCCGCCGAATCCACCAAATCCGCCACCAGCTCCACCAGCACCGTAATTTGGATCTGTGCCTGCATGCCCGTATTGGTCATATGCAGCGCGTTTTTGCGGGTCACTTAAAATCTCATATGCTTCTGATACTTCTTTGAATTTTTCTTCCGCATCAGGTTCTTTATTGATGTCAGGATGGTATTTTTTCGAAAGCTTACGATAAGCTTTCTTTATTTCATCTTCTGATGCTCCTTTTGAGAGCCCTAAGACTTCATAATAATCACGTTTTGTTGCCATAGGCTTTCCTCCTATTGGTTCTCATCATTTTCACGTCGCTTGTTATCATATCATATTTTGTTTGAAACAAAAACCGATACTTCAAACTATTTTTCAAAAGAAAAAGCCAAAGTAGCAACTTTGGCCTTCTCTCGAAATTCAGTGAACTGATTATTTATCGTCGCCATCGACTTCTTCAAAATCAGCATCAACGACATCATCTGCTCCGCCTTGAGCTGCTTCTGGGTTTTCTTGAGCTTGTTGTTGTGCCGCTTGTTCGTATAGTTTAACAGTCAAGTTTTGAACGATTTCGTTCAATGCATCGCGTTTAGTTTTCATTTCTTCGATGTTGTTTGCTTCAACAGCGGCTTTCAATTCATCGCGAGCTGTTTCTGCTTTTTTCACTTCTTCTTCGTCCACTTTGCCTTCTAATTCTTTCAATGTTTTGTCCACAGAGAATAGCAATGCATCTACATCATTACGTAGGTCAACTTCCTCTTTACGAGCTTTATCTGCTTCTGCATTTGCTTCTGCATCTTTTACCATACGTTCGATTTCTTCGTCTGTTAGACCTGAAGAAGATTTGATCGTGATTTTTTGTTCTTTTTGTGTACCTAGATCTTTCGCAGATACATTTACAATCCCGTTTTTATCAATATCGAATGTTACTTCGATTTGTGGAATACCACGAGGAGCTGCTGGAATATCTGTCAATTGGAATCTTCCTAGAGTTTTGTTGTCAGCAGCCATTGGGCGTTCACCTTGTAATACATGGATGTCTACTGCTGGTTGATTATCTGCCGCAGTTGAGAATACTTGTGATTTACTTGTTGGAATCGTTGTATTGCGGTCAATCAATTTAGTGAACACTCCACCCATTGTTTCGATACCTAATGACAATGGTGTAACGTCAAGTAAAACAACATCTTTCACATCACCAGTGATCACGCCACCTTGGATAGCAGCACCCATAGCAACTACTTCATCAGGGTTAACTGATTTGTTTGGTTCTTTTCCTGTTTCTTTACGTACTGCTTCTACAACTGCAGGGATACGAGTAGATCCACCGACTAAAATAACTTCGTCGATTTCTGATTGTGATAAACCTGCATCTTTTAGCGCTTGACGTACTGGTACTTTTGTACGTTCTACTAAGTCAGCTGTTAATTCATCAAATTTTGCACGTGTCAATGTCATTTCCAAATGCAATGGTCCAGATTCTCCTGCTGTGATAAATGGCAAGCTGATTTGTGTGCTTGATACGCCAGATAAATCTTTTTTCGCTTTTTCAGCAGCGTCTTTCAAGCGTTGTAAAGCCATTTTGTCTTGAGACAAGTCAATGCTGTTTTCTTTTTTGAATTCTGCTACCATGTAGTCGATGATTTTGTTATCAAAGTCGTCCCCACCTAGATGGTTGTCGCCAGCTGTTGACAATACATCAAAGACACCGTCTCCTAGTTCAAGGATAGATACGTCAAAAGTACCGCCACCAAGGTCGAATACTAAGATTTTTTCGTCGCGATCTGTTTTATCTAAACCATAGGCAAGAGCAGCTGCAGTTGGTTCATTGACGATACGTTCTACTTCTAGACCAGCGATCTTACCAGCATCTTTTGTTGCTTGACGTTGTGCATCATTAAAGTAAGCTGGCACAGTGATAACTGCTTTTTCGACTTTTTCACCTAAATAGTCTTCTGCGAATCCTTTGATATATTGAAGGATCATTGCTGAGATTTCTTGTGGTGTATATGATTTACCTTCTACATCTACTTTGTAACCTGCTTCACCGATATGGCGTTTGATTGATGAAATCGTATTTGGGTTTGTCACAGCTTGACGTTTTGCAACTTCCCCTACTTGGATTTCTCCATTTTTGAATGATACAACAGAAGGTGTTGTACGGTTTCCTTCTGGGTTAGCGATGATTTTTGCTTCGTTTCCTTCCAATACTGCTACTGCAGAGTTAGTCGTACCTAAGTCAATACCGATAATTTTACTCATAATTAACCTCTCCTTCTTTAATTGAAAGTGTAAGTTTTATATCCGCACAATTATTGTGCAACAATGACCATAGTTGGTCTTAACACGCGATCATGTAATTTGTAGCCTTCTTGTAGTACTTCTACAATCGTATCGGCTGGTGTATCTTCAGTCGCTGGAACAGTTTGTACTGCTTGATGAAGATTAGGATCAAAGGCTTCTCCTTTAGCAGGGATTTTTTCAATTCCTTCTTCTTCCAGTGCGTTACGCAAACTTTCCAAGACCATTTCCACGCCTTTTTTCAAACCTGCCCCTTGATCATCTGACACTTCTGTGGCTAATGCACGTTCCAGGTTGTCAATTGATGGAAGTAATTTTTTGGCTAAATCTTGTGAACGGTATTTTTGTAATTGCTCACGCTCATTTTTTCCTCGATTTGCCATATTTGCGATTTCAGCACGAGCCCGCAAGTATTTATCTTCCATTTCTTCTAACTCAGCTTTTAATTTCGCTGTTTCGAATTCTTCCGCTTCAGCTTCTGAAATACCCGAATCTTCTGCAGCTTCGACATCGATTTCCGGTTCTGGCTGAGCATCTGTCATTTCTTTATCTAGTTCTTCTTGATTTTCTTTCACGATACAGTCTTCCTTTCATTATTCAGTCAGCTGTTTGATTGCTCTTACTAAGAAAGAGAGAACGATCAGCTGCAAATAGCTTCGTTATTCACATTAGAGTTTGACAAGTCAAGCGAACGGTAGTAATCAGCAAGTTTAGCTGCTAGTTCTCTTCGATAAACATCGACTAGACCGAACATCCGAGAATAAGGCATACTAGTAGGCCCTAACAAGGCTATTGTACCTCTTCTATGACCATCTATCTCGTAACTTGCTTGAATCATACTCATATTCTGCAATAAATCATTGCCTAATTCAGCACCAATCTTGATATGAATATTGCTATCCATCGGAGTGATCATTTGTGTAAGTCCGTATGAGTCTTTCATAAAAGAAAACATCGATTTGAACTGATCAAGATCTTGACGGGGCTCATAATCCAAGAGATTCATTTGTCCACTGACATAAACCTTATCTTCAAAAACATGACCAAGAATGGTGTCAAATAACTGAGACATCCCTTCTGTCGTTTGGAAATATTTATGAAGAATCATCGGAATCTCCGTACGAAGTTTATGGTACACCGTCATCAGAGGATCTCCGACTAGACGGTCGTTTACAATCTGTACCATTTTTTCTAGTTCCTGACTTCCCATATATTCGGGAAGAGTGAACACTTGGCTTTCTACATTCCCCATATCTGTTACGACGATAGCAATAATCTGTCGATTATTCAAGGGTACGATACGAAAGCCAGTCAGTCGGTGGTCTTTTATTTCAGGTCCCAATGAAAAAGTCGTATAGCTTGTCAGCTCAGATAATATCTCAGCAGATTGCTTAATAATCTCATTGATTTCATGAAATTCTCTGCCTAGAGACTGACGAATCAGCAGCAAATCATCTTCTGCTACGCGAGCAGGTTTTAACAAATGATCCACGTAATAACGATAGCCTAAAGCAGATGGAATCCGCCCAGAAGAAGAGTGAGTCTTCAACAGCAATCCTTCATTTTCTAATGCTTTCATATCATTGCGAATCGTTGCTGAGCTGGCCTTGACTCCCTCAGACATCAATGTTTTGGAACCAACGGGCACGCCACTACTCGTATAGTGTTGGATGATCAGACGTAAAATGTCGTTTTGTCGCTTTGTTAACATCTTCCTCACCTCTCATTAGCACTCATATATTCTAAGTGCTAATCCACTTATAAATATAGCAAGAAGCCCTTCTCCTGTCAAGAGAAAGACTCCATTTTTTAGCACTCTAAACACAAGAGTGCTAACTCTAAATAATTGATGTAAATCCAGTTATATCAACGTTTCAATAGTCCTTTATTGTATTTTTGAACTTTTTTTATTTAAATTCAGATAAAAAACAAATATTCTTTAAACTATTTTTCAAACAAAAAGCGCTCAAACACATTGTTCCCCAAAAAGGTCCCTCTTGGTGTCAAATAAACACGGTCTTCTTCATTAACAAGTAACCCTTCTTGCTCTAATTCCCTTAGCACATCACCGTACACCGATTCAATTGTTTTTTGATAGCGATCATAGAAATGTTTTTTAGTAATCCCTGTTTTTTTTCTTAGTCCTAAGAACATTTCTTCTTCTATTTGATTTTTTCGTGTCAATTTTTCTTCTTCCAATACCGGGCGTTCATTTGCTCGTAATGGGCGTAAATAGTGTTGGATTGGTCCTTTGTTGCGGTAACGAATATCTCTAAGATAACCGCTAGCACCAGCTCCAAACCCAAAATAGTGATCATTGTTCCAGTACATGAGGTTATGTTGAGATTCATGTCCGGAGAGCCCAAAGTTACTTATTTCATATTGGTGACGTCCATGCTTTTCCATTGCTTCAATCGTCTCTTCAAACATTCTGGTTTCCGTTTCCTGATCAGGCAGTTCGAGTCTTCCTTGTCGTACCCAGTTCATGAACATTGTTTTGTTTTCGAGGATCAATGAGTACAAAGAATAGTGAGGCAGATCCAAAGCCAAAGCTTTTTCCAAAGTATCCAGATATCCTTCTAGTGTTTGTCCCGGTAATGCATAAATCAAATCGATGCTTACATTGGTAAAATTTTCTGCTTCTAAAAATTGCATAGTTTGATACACATCTTCTGCGGTGTGTTTACGTCCAATTTTTTTCAATAAGCGATTATCAAATGTCTGCACTCCCATGGATAAACGATTGACGCCATAGTTTTTCATTACTTGAAGTTTTTCACGGGTCAAATCACCTGGATTCGCTTCTACAGTAAACTCATTACCATTTTGAAAAGGCAGGATCTCTCTAGCACCTGATAATAGTCGATCAAGTTGTTTAGCAGATAAAGAAGTTGGTGTTCCGCCTCCTACATAAAGTGTTTCCAAACTCGCTGTAGGATGACTTTCCAGCATTAATCTCATTTCATTCAGCAGCATTTCCACATACTCATCTACTGGCTGCCCTTCTAAAAAAACTTTATTAAAGTCACAGTAATAGCAGATATGCTCGCAAAATGGGATATGAATGTACGCAGAAACCTTGTTTTCTGCGGGATTTATTGTTTCTATCATTGAAATTCTTTCTCCTTACGTCGAAAAGTCGTGCCTGTTTTCGACCTTCTTAAAATCGCATTCAAGCACCAACTCATTGAAATAAGCCGCATATTTAGAATCAAGGAAACCTAGCTCTAAAAATACTTGCTTATTGTCATCGGAGCTACACGGTGCTTTTACAGCCTCTCGATAAACGGTAATCGCAAAGCTGACCTTCGGCATTAAGTCAAAATCTGCAAAAATATGAAAAGCTATTTTCACAGATTTCTCCTTAAGTGCTCAGACCACAACGCTTTGCTTACAACCTCTCATATACGCATACTAAACGTATTTGGCGAACAAATCCACTAAAAAATCCAAGAATCGACTTCTTGGATGATTTTTTCTTTCATTAAACTGGTTACCTAGTTACCCGTGGTGCTAGTTAATTTTTTCCTAGGTATTATACAAGTAATTTGAGTCGGTCAATTTCAACTGAATTATCTAAACTAACTGATCTACTTTTAGATAATTCAGTTGAAATTTATTGGTAAACTGTCGCTTTTCTTTTTAAATGGCAAAAATTTTTAATAATATATGACAATTTAGAGATCAACTATAAGACTGATTAATTCAAAATGATCTTAGAATCATTGTATGAACACTAAATACTATATTGTTTTCTATTAATCGTTATATAAACGATT
>NZ_JAKZIW010000022.1:0-36052 GCF_031143325.1 Enterococcus sp. FR204
TTATTATAATCAGGCAAGTATCCAGTCTACAAAAAAAGACAATGGCCAAAGCGGTCATTGTCTTTACACAAAAAACCGCATAGATTCTAATCTATGCGGGAGTCAATGTTCATGTCTAGCATAGATACAAGCTTTAGAAATGCACTCTAAAAAGTTGTATCTATGGGAAAGTCTCACCATTAATACAACTTATCTACGCCAGCTGCGCCAATTTTTTTTGTTTTCTGCTGAAATACGTTTTGATAAGTTCATTACAGGTCACCCTTTCCTTAAGAATTGATTTAAGTCTAATCGAATTTTTGAATTTCGTCAACTATATTTTTTAATTTTTTATTTGTTATTTTGAAGATCAAACATCACTTGTTCTGATAATTAAAAATAGCGCTATATAGACCCACCGTTTCATCGCGCCAATGTCTCAATTAGCAATCTCGGAATTTTGGGAAGTTACTCCCGTTCTATCCAATTCTTCTTCTAATTGTTTGATATTGGCTAACGGAAGTCGATTCAGTTCAGGGATCAACTCCTTATCAAAATCAGTTATTCCTCCCTTACCCGCAGTTATCCGATTTGCTTCTTTTCCTCCATCAAAGAAAATAAATGTCACTTCATCCGTTCGTATGTTATATTTTTGTTCCAGTTCATGTACATCATAAACGATCGGATAATAAAAGATCGGTCGATTCAATTCTTCCATAAGCTCAGGATCATTAAAAACATCAAGCATGTCCTGATAGGTTTTCCCGTTCGGTTTGCTGAACATCACCGATATCGCCCGGCTTTGTCTGATTTTCTGATCAGCTTTGCTGTAATCAAAAGGTTTCAATTTGCTGGTTGGTATGGACGAATAAACGAGACTATTTACTTGCTCTTCTCGGATTTTTTCCGGCAATAAAAACATTGCAACTGTTAACAGCAATGATAAGATGAGCAGAAACACAAGACGTCGAAAATACTTACTTGGATTTTCTGCGAATGACACTGAGAAATGTTCATTCATTTCTTGTACTCTCGATTTAACTACTTCCCAAATAACAAACACCTTCTTTTCTACTTTTTCTCCTATTTTTTATTATACCTAAAAATTTGGATTTCAACGATATAAACACTGTTTTTTTTGTAATTAGTCCAAGATTTTTCTAGACTTTTGCTTTACTATTCGGCCAAATTGGTTTTTCTTCTTTTTTTCGTTATAATGAATATACTTATGAAAAGAAATGAGGAATGAACCATGTCCTTTGATGGTGTATTTACCCACGCGATGGTCAACGAATTGCGTGAAACGTTACTATCTGGCCGGATCTCGAAAATCCATCAGCCTTATGAAAATGAAATCGTGCTGGTGATTCGTTCACGCGGCAAAAACCATCGATTATTATTATCTGCGCACCCAAGTTATGCTCGTGTACAGATTACCCAAATCGATTATCAGAATCCTGATAATCCGCCTAACTTCGTGATGATGCTTCGAAAATATTTGGATGGCGCTATTTTAGAAGACATCGAACAAATCGAAAATGATCGAGTGATCCATTTCCACTTTGCTAAACGAAACGAGTTGGGTGATCTACAAAATATCATATTGATCGCTGAATTAATGGGACGTCATAGTACGATCGTCTTAGTTAATCGAGAAACTGGAAAAATACTGGATGCGATCAAACACATTGGAAGCTCTCAAAACACTTATCGTTCTTTGCTTCCTGGTGTAGAATATGTTGCTCCGCCAAAACAAGAGGTCTTGAACCCATTTAGCTCCGAGAAAGAAAAAATCTTTCAGCGGCTTTCCCAAACTGAACTAGAGCCAAAAGCAATCCAACGTCAGTTTCAGGGAATCGGTTTCGATACCGCTCAAGAGCTGACCAAAAGATTACTGGAACGTCCTAATGAAAAGATGGTTGTATGGGACAAATTTTTCTCAGCCATCAGCCATCAGCCTATTCCTACTTTTTACGAAACGGAAAATAAAGATTTTTTCACACCGATTGCTTATCAGGTATTGTCCGAACAGGCATCTGCTGTAACAGCTTATCCAACACTCAGTCAATTATTAGATAGCTATTATCACGAAAAAGCAGAGAAAGATCGGGCAAAACAACAAGGCGGAGAACTGATTCGAAAAATCGAAAATGAACTAAAACGAAATAAAAATAAATTGAAAAAACGTGAACAAACACTCAAAGAATCCGAAAACGCTGAGAATTACCGTAGAGATGGCGAACTACTTACTACTTTTCTGACACAAGTACCACGCGGCGCAAAAGAAGTTGTTTTACCTAATTATTATGAAGAAGATCGGCCAATCAAAATAGCACTAGATCCGGCATTGACACCAAATCAAAATGCACAGAAATATTTCCATCGTTACCAAAAGCTGAAGAACGCTGTTAAGCTGATTGGCGAACAAATCCAAGAAGCCAAAGATGAAATCCAATATCTTGAATCTGTCTTATCTCAACTGGAAATTGCCGGCCCAATGGATATCGAAGCAATCAAAGAAGAATTGACTTCAGAAGGATACCTGAAAAAGAAGAACTTAAAAAAACAAAAACGTAAGAAACCATCTCAGCCTGATCAATACTTTTCTTCTGACGGAACGCTCATTCTTGTTGGTAAAAACAATCTTCAAAATGACCAGCTGACAATGAAGACAGCTAAAAAAACCGACTATTGGCTTCATGCAAAAAATATACCCGGTTCGCACGTCATCATTAAAAGTGACAAGCCCTCAGATGAAACAATTACAGAAGCTGCCGAGTTAGCTGCCTATTTTTCAAAATACCGATACTCTGCCCAAGTGCCGGTTGATCTTGTACAGGTAAAGCATATCCGAAAACCAAATGGCGCCAAGCCTGGTTATGTTATTTATGAAAACCAAAAGACGATTATCGTGACACCAGAAGAAGAAAAAATTACAGCTATGAAACAAAACAGGTAATCAATGAGTGTTTCTAGAATCATATTTGCGTACTTTCCCACAACAGCAATTAGTTATAAATTGTTTGCTACAAAAAGAGGAGTTGTGACAAAATTCTGTCACAACCCCTCTTTTTTGATTAACGGTGTTCAATAAACAGCGTTCTCATCTGCTTTTCTTAGCTCTGCTGGTCCAGTAACCGAGTAAGCTCTTTGATAAATCTTTGAGCGATTTCACTGAGCGGACGTTTCGCCGAATAAATGATATAAAATTCATTTAGTTCGCCTTCTGCCAAAGGGATTAACCGCAAATACTCGCGAATCCCTCCAATCACAATACCAGATCCTGAAGCGTAAGCATCAGTTTCAAGAACGATATTCATCAAAGTACCTCGATCACTCGTATAAATCACTGTTTCTTGATCAGGGATCTCGATAAGGTCTTCATAAAAATACGGGAAATTATTTCCATCCTGTGTAAAACGAACTTGAGGATAAGATAACAATTCTTCTTTGGTGATCTCTGCGTGTTCAGCTAATGGATGTCCTTGCCTTAAAAAAATATGCGTTTTGAATTTTCCAATGCTGCGGCCACTTAGCTCTCCTTGTTGTAAATATCTTCTGATACCAGCTTGATTATGCTCATTCATATAAATAATGCCGATCTCACTGTGCTGCTCTTTGACTTCTTCGATCACTCTCGCTGTTGTCGTCTCCATGATCCGAAATTGTTTGATCTCGTCTTTGAATTCCTCGAGTAGCTGTGCGGTCAAAGGACCTAAGAAATCATAATGCTGGGCAGCGATCGAAAAATTGTCTCTCTTTTCACTCGTTAGATAGTGAGTTTCTAATGTATCAAGCTGGACCAATATTTTCTCGGCACGATTTAAGAAGTCTTGCCCTTCTTCTGTTAAATATGCCCCTCGATTCGTTCGAGTAAACAGCGTGATCCCTAACTCGGTTTCTAATTCTTTGATACCAGCTGAAAGACTTGGCTGGGAGACAAACATTTTCTTTGCCGCTTCTCTGAAACTACCATTGTTTGCTACAGCGACCACGTATTTCATCTGCTGGATATTCATTGCTCAAACTCCTCGAAATAATAAATTTCTCTTCCATTCAAGGGCTGGATTGGTCGGTTGTTCGGTCGAGCATACTGACCATCGAAGGGGAGAAGAAACTCTTGGTTCAGTTTTCCTACATGATCCATTACAAACCATTGGATTGGCCCGCTGGTAGGCGGAGTTGTCAATGAGCCAATATAATGGAAATGGCTTTTTTGCTCCGGAAAGAACACATCCGGATTTACCCAATGCTCATGTTTTTCTAAGTTCCAACTTTCCCCATTTTCTTGATTATACAGCCAACCTTCCTGTTCCATTAGCTGGTACATGACACCCACGACTAGATTCTCTTTTTTGCTGTTCATATGAACAAAATGAAATTCAATATCTTCCTGTTTTCCGTTGATGATATGTTCAGAAGGTAAGTGGAAATGAATATCTGTCAAATAATAGCGTTCTTTCTTGAACTCTACATAACTGAGTTGGTCAAAAGGTACTAAATGAATCGTGTTTTTGAATTCCTTGTCAGTAAACCGTTGCTTTTGATAATGAAAGGAAAGCGTGTCTCCTTCTATTTTGGTTTCTTCCCCCTTGGTCAAATGAATAGGCGACTGCAATGGAAATTCCGCACCTCTCGCAAACCAATCACATAAACTCGCCCAATTTTCCGGACCTTTGTCTCCAGAATAGCCCCATTCGACATCCATATTCTTTTTCAACTATACTTCCCCCTGCATCTCATATCATTTTTATTTTTCTTCTTTCTTTACAATCGTTGAGACGGTTTCTAAAAACGCCTCTTTTCCATAAAATTCCTGGTTCAATAGTTCCGGAAATATCTCTTTAAAGAAATACTGAACAGAAGGCCGATGTTCAAAGCTTTTAATCGTAGTCACTGCCTCAATGAACATCTCCTTATAAACTTTTTCCGGGTTATTTTTGATGATTTCATCAAAAGATTCATAAAGAAGGTCAACCTTATCTGAAATGGCTAATAGTTCTCCTTCTACGGTTTCATCTTTTCCTTCGAACAACCGACGGCGATAAACTTCTTGGAACTCAGCTGGAATCTCTTGGTTGATGAATTCGTCCGTCATCTTTTCTTCAACTGTTTGCAGCATCCCTCTTAACTCTTTGCTTGCGTATTTCACCGGCGTTTTGATATCACCAATAAAACGCTCTGTGTAGTCATGATTCAATGATTTTTCATAGAGCAGTTTCCAATCGATCGGTTGTCCATTCGCTTCTTCAATGTCTCCTAGAACTTGCGCAATAGATGCTACACGATACGAATGTGCTGCAACTGTATGCTCTGTATATTTAAAAAATCCAGGTGCCCTTGTGATCGTCTCTAAATTGTTCAATCCTAAAATAAATTCATTCAATCCCATAAAAGTTACCTCCCTTTGAGATTTCTTTTTCCGAATATCATATCATTAAATAACTGATATTCGCAACATTTCCGCTCTTTACCATTTTTGAAACAGCTCCCTTACCAAAAAATAGAGAAAATCTATATATAATAGAAAAAAGAGAAGAGATTATTCTCTTCTTTCTGCTAACCAGTCTTAGAAAAATGAATTTTAAAAAAATCAAAACCAGTCTTAGAAAAATGAATTTTAAAAAAATCAAAAACTGATCACGATAGAAGTTTCTTTTCATACCTGATGAAAAGATGCTTCTCGCAATCAGTTTTTGGATTTTTGCTATTCCAATTGATGATTCTGGAGACACAAATCGGATTTCTCTATCTTCATCAAGCGCGCTTAAATCTGCCAATTTTCAGGATCTTTTTTCCATTCTTTTAGCAGAGTTAATTCTTGCTCATCGATATAACGATCTTCTAAAGCTGCTTCAATCAATACAGAATAATTGGTCAACGTCATAAGAGGGATTTCGGCTTTTTCGAAATTTGCTTTTCCTTTTGGCAACTCATACGTAAAGATAGCCGCAACACCAAGGATATCCGCACCTTCTCTTTTTGCTGCTTCAGCTGCTTCCAAGACACTTCCGCCTGTAGAAATCAAATCCTCGATCACAACCATCTTCTGACCTTCAAATATACGTCCTTCGATTTGGTTACCTTTCCCATGATCTTTCGCCTTACTTCGAATATAGACCATTGGCAAATCCAGTATTTCCGCTACCCATGCGGCATGAGGGATTCCTGCTGTTGCAGTTCCAGCAATCACTTGTACTTCAGGGTAAGCTTCTTTGATTTTGCTTGCTAATCCTTTTGCGATCTCTTTTCGGACTTTTGGATAGCTCATCGTGATTCGGTTATCACAGTAAATTGGGCTTTTGATTCCACTTGCCCATGTAAAAGGATTACTTGGATTTAAAAATACTGCTTCAATTTCTAATAAGTCTTTTGCGATACTTTGTTCAACATTCATTTTAGGTTAGCTCCATTCTGTTTGAATCGTTTGATATGCTTTATAAGGATTAGTTGACTGAGTGATTGGTCGACCTATAACGATAAAAGTTGAGCCGATCTCTTTTGCCTGAGAAGGTGTGACTACTCTTGTCTGATCTCCTGCGACTGTTCCTTCTGGTCTTATACCCGGAGTTAAGCAAACAAATTCGTCTCCTGCCATTTCTTTGATCACTTCTACTTCCCAAGCAGAAGAAACCACACCATCTAATCCTGCTTTTTTGGCACAGCTAGCATAATGGATCACACTTTTTTCTAAAGAAACTTCGATTAGTTGATCGGCATGCATTTCTTCTTCACTTGTAGAAGTAAGCTGAGTGATAGCTAGAAGTAGCGGACGTTTTCCACCTTCTGGAGTCCCCTCTTCTAGTCCTCGCATTGCCGCCTCCATCATACGAATACCGCCAGCGGCATGAACACAGGTGAGATCAACACCAAGCTTTGCCAATCCCCACATTGCTTTTTCGACCGTATTCGGAATATCGTGAAGTTTCAGATCTAAAAATACATTATGACCAGCCTCTTTTAGATAACGTACGATTTCAGGTCCTTCTTGGTAGAACAATTCCATTCCGATTTTCACAAACAATTTTTCTTCTTTCGGGAAAAATCGAAGAAAGTCTTCTACCTCTTGCCTAGTTGAAAAATCTAATGCAATAATTGGTCGTTGGTCTAGTTGATTCATCGTTCACGTTCCTCTCTCACTTCTTTGATTAATCTTTCCAGCGATTCGATGCCTAGTTCGCTCATTCGCACAGGGAGCTCTTTAATTAGTTTAGGACAGATATACGGATCGGTGAAATTCGCGGTCCCTATAGCTACAGCACTTGCTCCAGCCATAAACATCTCAAGAACATCATCCACTGTCTGCACGCCGCCCATCCCAATGATTGGAAGGCTGGATATACTTGCTACTTGGTGAATCAAACGAATAGCGACAGGCTTGATTGCTGGTCCGGAGAGTCCACCTGTTTGATTGGCTAAAATCGGTTTTCTTGTCTTAAGGTCAATCCGCATACCAAGAAGAGTATTGATCATCGTAAACCCATCTGCCCCTCCAGCTTCGATTGCCTGAGCGATTGGAACGATGTCTGTTACATTTGGGGACAATTTGACATAGACAGGAACAGAAGAAACTTTCTTTACTGCTTGTGTTAATTGAAAAGCAACATCAGGATCTGTTCCAAAAGCAATTCCGCCATGTTTGACATTTGGGCAAGAAATATTCAGCTCGATTGCTTTCACATTTGGCGCTTCGCCAATTTTGCTACAAACTTCTACATAGTCTTCTTCACAAGCACCAGCAACATTTGCGATGATGGGTAACTCATTGTACTCCTCTAATTCTGGAAGAAGTTTATGCATAACAACGTCTAGACCAGGATTTTGCAAACCAATTGCATTCAACATGCCAGATGGTGTTTCCGCCACTCTTGGTGTGGGATTGCCAAAGCGGGCATTTGGAGTCGTTGCCTTGACCATGATCGATCCAAGCTGATTCAAATCATAGTATTTTCCGTATTCTTTGCCAAAACCGAAACAGCCGCTTGCCGGCATGATAGGATTTTTTAATTCTAGACCGGGGAGCTTGACTGCTAAAGGATTCTCATTCATATAATTACCTCTCCTATTTTAAAAATCGGTCCTTCGTCACAAACTTTCACACTTTTTGTTCCTGTTTCATCTTCCGGCGTATGACAAACGCAAGCATAGCAAGCCCCTATCCCACATGCCATGCGGGATTCTAATGATAACTGGACATTTTGATGCGAAGAAAACAGCTGTTCCACTGTCTTCAATAACCCGTTTGAACCACATGCAAAAACAGCTGTAGGTTCCGTCTTCGTTCCTAACAATAAATTACCGACATTTCCGTGCATACCGTATGTTCCATCGTCAGTAGCGATTCTTGTTTCTCCTAGACGATTAAATTCTTTTTCATAATAAACGACTTCATGTGTGGCAAAACCTAAAAAATGCGTTGGCTTAATTCCTTTTTCGACTAACTGTTTTGATAACTCATATAGAGGAGGGACACCGATTCCTCCACCGATTATAAATACTTCGTCTCCTGTATGAAGATTGGACAAATCAAAACCATTGCCTAAAGGACCCATGACATCTAAATGGTCTCCGGCAGAAAGAGTAGAGAAGACTCTAGTCCCCTCACCTTCCACCCGATAAATGATACGGCAAGTATTTGTTTCGTGGTCGATATGATTCAAGCTAATCGGTCGGCGTAATAGCAAGTCTGCACGCGGCACGAGAATATGCAAGAACTGTCCTGGTTGCTGCATTTCTTTTACTAGATCACCTTTCAATGTCATTTCAAAAATCTTTGGTGCCAGCTGTTTTTGCTGAACGATTTCCATCATTTCTTGTTTCATCTGTCCCCTCCTGCAACGGTTTTTCGTCTTTTTGTCTTAACATGTGCTCGCCGTTAAATAGGGTTAGTTGAAAAAGCACGGGATTCCATCACTCGAACGATCGCATCTGCTGTGTCTAAAGAAGTAAACAATGGAATACCATGTTCAACTGCTTCTCTTCGGATGATGAAACCGTCTTTAGAAGCATTTCCCCGATCTTTATCAATCGTATTGACAACCACTTGTGTTTTACCATCTCTTATTAAGTCGACTACATTTTTTTCTGCTGCTTCCTCAGAAATTTTCGCTACTGTTTCAACGACCAGACCATTTTTTTCGAAATAAGCAGCTGTATGTTTCGTTCCTATCAGACTATAGCCAATTTCTGTAAAACGTTTAGCTAATTCTAGTGCTTCTTCTTTTGTTTCGTCCGCAATCGTAAATAATACGGCTCCATATTCAGGCAAGTGTAATCCAGAAGCTTCGAATGCCTTGTACAAAGCTTTGTCTAATTGTCTGTCAGATCCCATTACTTCTCCAGTCGATTTCATTTCAGGCCCTAAGTAAGTATCAACTTTCTGCAATTTCGTAAAAGAAAAGACAGGTGCTTTAACATGAACTTCTTTTGTTTCTGGATAAAGTCCGTTTTCATAACCAAGTGTCTTTAGTTTCTCTCCCAAAATAGCTTTCGTCGCAATTTGTGCCATTGGAATTCCTGTCACCTTACTTAAGAATGGAACAGTCCGACTTGCTCGAGGATTGACTTCGATCACATAAACCTCATTTTCATGGATGACAAACTGGATATTCATCATCCCGACACAATTCAAACCTAATGCTAAGCGGATCGTGTAATCTTCGATCGTTTTCTTGATCGATTCAGATAAAGTTTGAGGTGGATACACAGCCATTGAATCCCCTGAATGGACACCAGCACGCTCAATATGCTCCATGATCCCTGGGATGAGTACTGTTTCACCGTCACAAATCGCATCCACTTCGCATTCACCACCAAGCAAGTAACGGTCCACTAGTACTGGATGTTCTGGAGATGCTTTCACAGCATGTTCCATGTAATCTTCTAAATCTCGCTGGTTTTCAACGATTTCCATCGCACGTCCGCCTAATACATAGCTTGGACGAACAAGAACTGGATAACCAATTCTCGAAGCGATAACCACGGCTTCTTCTTTACTTGTAGCAGTATCCCCTAAAGGTTGAGGAATATCCAACTCTTTCAGCGCTTGCTCGAATAAATCACGATTTTCCGCACGATCCAAGTCTTCGATCGTTGTCCCTAAGATTTTTACACCAGCAGCAGTCAAAGGTTCGGCTAAGTTGATTGCTGTCTGACCACCAAATTGAACGATTACTCCTATCGGCTGTTCTAGCTCGATCACATTCATCACATCTTCGAAGGTCAATGGCTCAAAATATAATTTATCCGAAATAGAAAAGTCAGTCGAAACTGTTTCAGGATTGCTGTTCATGATGATTGCTTCGTATCCTGCCTGCTGGATTGCTTTGACAGAATGCACAGTCGCATAGTCAAATTCAACCCCTTGTCCGATACGGATAGGACCAGATCCCAGTACTAGAACTGAGTGCTTTTCTGATCGTGAACTTTCATTTTCATATTCATAGGAACTATAAAAATAAGGTGTTTTTGATTCGAATTCCGCTGCACAAGTGTCAACCATCTTATATACAGGAATCAAATCATTTTCTTTTCTCATCTGGCGAACGGCTTCTTCGTTTATTTCCCACAGCTCCGCCACTTTTTTGTCTGTAAAACCGTTTTGTTTCGCTGTTTTCAATATCTTGTCATCCAACGGCTGCTGTTTCAACTGCTGTTCGATTTCTACGATATGCAACAGTTTATCTAAAAAGAATAAATCGATTTTTGTCAAATCCGCTAATTCTTCTATGGTGTACCCTCTTCTAATAGCTTCAGCTACATAAAACAGGCGATCATCTTGTGCTCGAACCACTTTTTGGATTAGGTCATCGTCCGTGATGTCTGCCAACTCAGGAAGTTCGATATGGTGTGTACCGATTTCTAAAGAACGCACAGCTTTCAATAAAGACTCTTCGATATTCCGACCGATAGCCATCACTTCACCAGTTGCTTTCATCTGCGTGCCTAAAAGCCGTTCTCCGTTTTCAAACTTATCAAACGGCCAGCGAGGAATTTTAGCTACAACATAATCTAATGCAGGTTCAAATTCTGCAAAAGTCGTTCCTGTAACAGGATTTTTCATTTCGTCTAATGTTAATCCAAGCGCTATTTTAGCAGCTAGCTTAGCGATCGGATAGCCAGTCGCCTTACTTGCTAACGCAGATGAACGAGAAACACGCGGATTGACTTCAATCACATAATAATTAAAACTATGTGGATCAAGAGCGAGTTGGACGTTACAGCCTCCCTCGATCTTAAGTGCTCGAATAATCGAAAGAGAAGCATCACGAAGCATTTGATATTCATGGTCAGACAATGTTTGACTAGGGGCAAATACGATAGAATCACCTGTATGGATACCCACTGGGTCAAAATTTTCCATATTGCAGACAACGATTGCATTATCAGCCGAATCTCTCATCACTTCATATTCAATTTCTTTAAAACCTGCAATACTTCGTTCAATCAAACATTGGGTAGCGGGGGAAAGACTTAATCCATTTTCTGATACGATACGTAATTCTTCTTCATTTTCACACATACCTCCACCAGTTCCGCCTAAAGTAAAGGCTGGACGAACGATGACAGGATAGCCGATTTTATTTGCAAAATCTACAGCTTCTTCTACTGTATTGACGATTTCAGACTCGGGGATTGGCTGATTCAATTCTTTCATCAACTGTTTGAATAGATCACGATCTTCTGCTTGATCGATCGCAGAAAGCTTTGTTCCTAGAAGTTCTATGTTCAATTCTTCTAAAATACCTGATGCTGCCAGCTCCATTGCCATATTGAGGCCTGTCTGTCCGCCTAAAGTTGGAAGGAGAGCATCTGGACGCTCTTTTCGAAGAATCCTTGATACAAATTCAAGTGTGATCGGTTCGATATATACTTGATCTGCCACTTCTTTATCCGTCATGATCGTCGCAGGATTAGAATTTACTAAAACCACTTCATATCCTTCTTCTTTTAAGGCAAGGCAGGCTTGTGTTCCTGCGTAGTCAAATTCTGCGGCTTGACCAATGATGATCGGACCAGATCCAATCACCATAATTTTCTTGATATCTGTACGTTTCGGCATCTGTTTACTGCTCCTTTCCTGCGTCCATCATTTCCATAAATTCATCAAATAAATGTAGTGCATCATGCGGACCAGGGGCAGCATCTGGATGAAACTGCACACTGAAAGCGGGATAATCTCTGTGTTTGACTCCTTCTACTGTTCCGTCATTTACTTCTACATGAGTTACGATGAGTTTTTCTGGATCAATCGTGGCTTCATCGACTGCATAGCCATGATTTTGAGAAGTAAAATCAATTCTTCCGGTCGCTACTTCTCGTACCGGGTGATTTAATCCTCGATGTCCGAATTTCATTTTATAGGTATCTGCACCGTTGGCTAAAGCAAATAACTGGTGACCGAGACAAATACCAAAAATCGGTACTTTTCCTTGGATTTTTTTGATCATTTCGATTGCTTCTGGCACATCTTTTGGATCACCAGGTCCATTCGTCAGCATGACTCCGTCTGGTGATAGCGCTAAAATCGTCTCGGCATCTGTGTTATAGGGAAGTACTGTGAGGTTACAGTTTCTTTTACTCAATTCTCGTAAAATACTATGTTTTAAACCGAAGTCAATGACAATGACTTTCCGACCTGTTCCTGGACTTGGATAAGGTTTGTTAGTTGAGACTTGCTGCACTTGATTGGTTGCTAGAACGGTTGCTTTCAGCTGATCAAATGCATGTTCGAAGGAATCTCCAGCATCAACGATACTAGCTTTCATCGTTCCGACTTCACGGATTTTGCGAGTAAGGGCGCGCGTATCGATACCTGATATTCCAGGAATTCCTTTTTGTTTCAAAAATGAATCTAGCGTCATTTGGTTTCGCCAGTTTGAAGCTACACGTGCATGTTCCTTTACTACTACTCCTTTGCATGTTGGAGAAATCGATTCATAATCATCTCTATTTACCCCATAATTACCCACCATAGGATAGGTAAATGTAATGATTTGACCGTTAAAACTTTGATCAGTGATAGTTTCTTGATAACCAGTCATACTTGTTGTAAAAACGATTTCTCCGAAGACACTAGCATCTGCACCAAAAGCCTTTCCTTCGAAAACTGTTCCATCTTCTAATATAAGCAAACGTTCCATACTTTTATTCTCCCTTCTGCCACACAAGTTTTCCGTTGACAAAAGTCATTTGTGTTTCGCCTTTTACTTTCCAGCCGATAAAAGGTGTATTCTCCCCTTTTGATAAAAAGTCTTCTTTATCGATCGTGCAAGTTTGTGTAATATCAAAAACTGCCACATCAGCGGGGGCACCAACCGTTAGCGTTCCTGCATTCAAACCAAAAATCTCAGCCGGTTTAACTGCCAACCAATTGATCACTTGTTCCAACGTGAATCGACCAGTTTCTACAAAATGAGTATAGATCAGTTGAAACGCTGTTTCGCTTCCTACGATACCAAATGGTGATTTCATGAAACTTTGGCTTTTTTCTTCTAATCCATGGGGGGCATGGTCTGTAGCGATGCAATCGATCGTACCGTCAAGCAAGCCTTCGATCAAAGCTTCTCTGTCCTCCCGTCCTCTTAGCGGCGGGTTCATTTTCCAAAAGCCGAAATCTTCGGGAATATCTTCGTCGATCAAAATAAGATGATGGGGTGAAACTTCTGCTGTTACGTGGATTCCTGCTTTTTTTGCGTCTCTGATTACACGGACACTTTCTTTAGTAGAAACATGGCAAACATGGTAATGAACACCAGTTGCTTCAGCTAGCAACAGATCTCTAGCAATTTGAGAAGACTCGGTTACGCTTAAGATCCCGGGAAGACCAAGTTCTTCTGCCTTCTTGCCAGCGTGCATAACGCCGCCAAATAATAAAGATTCATCTTCTGTATGGGCTACTAGGGCTTTATTGTTTTTTGCAGCTTCTTTCATAGCCAGATACATCGTCCCAGCTGTTTGGACACCTACACCGTCATTTGTGAAAGCAAAAGCACCTTCTTCAATCAGTGCTTCTTGATCAACTAATTTCTCACTTCGCAGATTTTCTGTGATTGGCGCATACTGCAATACCTTCACAACTGCATCTTTTCTAATGATGTCATATACTTGTCTCAGCTTTTCTGCCGTATCAGGTACAGGATTTAAATTCGGCATCGCGCATACAGTAGTGAAACCGCCACGAGCAGCTGAGCGAGTCCCAGCTTCGATCGTCTCCTTGTATGTAAATCCTGGCTCTCTCAAATGAACATGGACGTCCACTAAACCAGGTGTGATCAATTGTCCCTTTGCATCAAACACTTCATCAAATTCGGCTTCTGAGAATCCTGTACCGATTGCTTTGATTCGCCCATCTTCTATCCAAATTTCTGCTGGTGTCGTCATATTTTTTCGTGTATTGATCTGACCGTTTTTAATGAGTGTTTTCATTTTTTCATCCTCCTATAATTACGCTTTTCCATTTAGCACTGCTTCTAAGATTGCCATTCTGACGAATACTCCATTGCTCATTTGCTGAACGATCCGCGACTGTAATCCTTCCACTAATGAATCAGCTAATTCTACATCGCGGTTAACTGGTGCTGGGTGCATAATGATTGCATGTTTTTGCAACTTCTTCGCACGCTCAACTGTTAACCCATGTTCCTGATGGTAGCCTTCTTTTGAGAAACTTTCTTTTCCATCATGGCGTTCGTGTTGCACCCGAAGCATCATCATGACATCAACTTGATCTAGTAGTTCATCCAATGGCATATAATGTCCGTACACTTCGAATTCATCGTCGTACCATTCTCTAGGACCTGAGAAGAATACTTGTGCGCCTAGACGTTTTAACATCTGCATATTGGATTTAGCTACGCGAGAGTGAGTGATATCACCTACGATGGCAACTTTCAGTCCTTCAAAATGACCAAATTCTTCATAAATGGTCATCAAATCAAGCAAGCATTGGGTTGGATGCTGTCCGCTTCCGTCTCCTCCATTGATAATCGAACACTGGATTGTTTTACTTTGTATCAGTTCGTCATAATAGTTCTCATCACCATGACGGATAACCGCTACGTCTACGCCTAATGCTGACATCGTCAGTACTGTATCGTATAGTGTTTCCCCTTTTTGGACAGAGCTTGTGCTTGCTTCAAATTCAATCACTTCTAGCCCTAGTTTTTTCTCCGCTACATCGAAGCTTTTATGTGTGCGAGTACTATTTTCGAAAAAGAGGTTTGTAGCAAAGTACTGGCGCTTTTGCGGAGTCCAATTAGCACCTTGCTTGAATTCCTGCCCTCTGCGGATCAAGCCCATAACTTCTTGATCAGTAAGTGCCTCAACGGTCAATAAATGCTTTAAGCTGATACGTTCTGATTTGATGATCATAATGTTTCCTCCTTAGTTTTCTTCGCTTCGTGAAGTTTCTGGTAAGATAAGATTTAAAATGATGCCAAGTACAGTTGCTAATGCCATTGCCGACAATGTAAATGTGCCTACTTCAAAGACGAGTCCGCCAATTCCTACTACTAAGATAACTGAAGCAATCAACAGATTTTTCTTTTTATCAAAATCGATTTTGTTCTCGATTAAAATCTTCATTCCACTTGCCGCAATTACTCCAAATAAGATAAAACTGATTCCTGAGATGACTGGTCCAGGGATACTTAAAATCAAAGCGCTTAATTTTCCTACGAATCCTAAAATGACTGCAAATACTGCAGCTCCACCGATCACAAACACGCTATGGACACGTGTGATAGCCAGAACACCAATGTTTTCACCGTAACTTGTTACAGGAGGACCTCCGACAAAGGCTGCCACGATTTGTGCTAACCCATCACCTGTCAACGTCTTATGAAGACCCGGTTCTTCAAAGAAATTACGTTTAGTTAGTTTATTCAATACCATAAGATGGCCGATATGCTCTGTCATCGTCACAAAAGCGATGGGTGCCATTGTTGTGATTGCTCCAAGATATAGCTTTGGTTCATATTGTACAAAGGGAATCTCAAAGTTAGGAACAGCAAACCAGGCAGCGTCTACGATTGGCTTAGTATCCACGATTCCAAACAGCAAGGCTACGATGTACCCGCTAATAATACCTAGTAAAATCGGAATCAATCCGAGAAAACCTCTTAGCCACATGTTGAAGAAAATGGTTAATCCTAATGTGATCAGCGCTACAGCAATATACTTGAAATCATACGTGCCCTGATTATACATAGCATTTGTTGCTGCATTTGCCGCAAGTCCCAACCCGATAACCATGATGACTGGACCGACGACGATTGGAGGCAAGATTTTATCCAGCCATGCTGAACCGATCTTTTTGATGATCAGCGCAACAATCAAATAGACTAATCCAGTTGTGACTGCTCCTTGTGCAATCGCTGGATAACCATCTGTTTTCATCAAAAGCTGCATCGCTGCAATGAAAGCGAAGCTGCTTCCTAAGTACGCAGGTATCTTTCCTTTAGTAGTAAATAAGTACACCAATGTACCTAGTCCTGAACTGACTAGCGCGATACCTGGATCGATACCTACTAAGATGGGGACTAACACGGTTGCTCCGAACATCGTGAACAAGTGTTGTAAACTTAATCCTACCCAATGTCCTGGGGTTGGGCGATCGTGGATATCTAACACCACGTCATCATTATGAAATCCTTTTTTCTCCGACATGTTTCTCTCTCCTCTAATCTTCCTCTTTCAAAATCATGATGCGATCTTGTCCATCAAGCTCTTGCATCTCTACTAAAATCTCTTCCGCCCGAGATGTTGGAATGTTCTTCCCAACATAATCTGCACGGATTGGCAATTCTCGATGCCCACGATCGACCAGGACTGCTAATGAAATTTTTCTTGGTCTACCAAAATCCATTACTGCGTCCATTGCTGCTCGAATCGTTCGTCCTGTATACAAAACATCATCAATCAAAATAACTTCTTTTCCTTCTAAGGAAACTGGGATGTCAGAAGAATGAAGTTCCGGTTCTTCTGGATTTTCTTTTTTGTCATCTCGGTATAAAGTGATATCCAGTTCTCCTACAGGAATATCGATATCTTCTAGCTGCTTCAGGCGTTCGGCAATTCTTGATGCAATGTAGATTCCTCGTGTTTTGATACCTACCAATACGATATCTTGGATACTATGGTTTCTCTCGATAATCTCATAAGTAATTCGAGTCAATGCTCGCTTCATGGTTACCTGATCTACTACTTCTTTTGCTTGCATTTTCATTCCCCCTACTTTTTTGCATAAAAAAACTCCTGCCCTAAGAGGACAGGAGGAATGTTTAAACTGAGCGTATACTGATACACTGATAGCTATACTATGTCAATGAGCAATCTACTTATGGCGCACCATACGCATCCTTGCTCCCACCCTTCTTAGCCTCACGGGACTAAACTTAAAGGAATTCTATTAAGTTTTATGCTTTCGTTGTTAATTACTATACCGTTATCTAAATTAAAATGCAATGTTTTTTCTTAATTTTTCTAAAGTTTTTTCAAAAACTTCTGGAAGAGGTGCTTCAAAGATCATCTTTTCGTTTGTAGTCGGGTGCGTAAAACCTAACATTTTCGCATGGAGAAACTGACCATTGCCTTTCAAAGTTTTCTTCGGTCCGTATACTGGATCTCCAGCTAACGGATAACCGATATACTTCATATGCACACGGATCTGGTGTGTTCTTCCGGTTTCTAGTTTTAATTCAACCAGAGTAAATCCTTCGAAACGTTCCAATACAGTAAAATGTGTGACAGCCGGCTTCCCATCTTCTCTTATCGCCTGCATTTTCCGGTTTTCCTTCGAACGGCCGATTGGCGCATTGATGGTTCCTTTTTCGTGAGGAATCTCTCCATGGACTAAAGCAACATATTTGCGCAAAGAGGTCTTATCTTTTAATTGCTGAGCTAATGATTCGTGTGCCTGGTCATTTTTGGCAACCATTAGCAGTCCGGAAGTATCTTTGTCGATTCGGTGAACAATACCTGGACGAATAACGCCGTTGATCGTAGAAAGATCCTTGATATGGTACATCAGCGCATTGACCATTGTGCCATGCGTATGACCTGCTGAAGGATGAACGACCATTCCTTGAGGTTTGTTTATCACCGCTACATCTTCATCTTCGTAAACGATCGTCAACGGGATATTTTCTGGGACCACATCTAATGTTTCTGGTTCGGGGATCAAGACAGTAATCTCGTCTCCTTGTTTTACTTTGTAATTTGCTTTGACTGGCTGTCCATTGACAGAAACCGCTCCATTTTTCAGCCACAGCTGAATTTGCGAACGACTGTAATCGGTGAATAAATTAGTCAATACTTTATCGATCCTACCAGATTCATGGTGAATCGTCGTTTTAAGTTCTGTCATTTTTTTCTTTGATCCTTTTCATCTAAAATAATATAAATTAATATACAAATCACTCCACATACAAGTGTCACATCTGCTACGTTAAAAATCGGAAAGCTCATAAAATCTGTCTGGAACATATCTACTACATAGCCAAGACGAATACGGTCGATAAAATTGCCAATCGCACCAGCTAGAATCAAACTCAATCCAATCATGAACCAGCGATTACCTTTTTCACGATTTTTAATCATCAATGTGAGAATCACAACGACTGCAATGAGTGTCACTATAGTAAAGAACCACATCTTCCCTTCTAGCATACTCCATGCGGCTCCAGTGTTTCGAATATGATTCAGTGACAAAATACCTGGTATAAGACTTTTCGTCTCTCCAAGCGCTAGATTATCAGTGATCCACCATTTGACCAACTGATCCACTCCTACTAGCAAAGCGCTGAATATCCAATAAATAATTAACAAAAAATCAATCCTTTTCTATTTGTTTATAAATATCACGAGGTCGTACGATCCCGAGCAGATTACCATCGGGATTCCCATCTTTAGTGATAAGTACGGCTTCCAAAGTCCCTTGCTCACGAAACATCGCTTCAACCTCGTAAATATGTGTTTTAGCTGGAACAAAATGATAATTTGTGTACTTTCCGTTTTGGATGATCAAATCCAACGCTCGTTTATTTGTTAAATCAACCGGACCTTTTTGGCTTTCTTTTGCTAGCCAAAACCCGATATTACGTAAAGTAATCAATGCTACAAATTTTCCTTTATTGTATAACGGAAATTGTGAATACCTTTTTTCTGCTACTATCTTTAACAGTTCAAGTAACGGAAGATCTTGTTCAAAAACTGTTACACGTTTTGCAAATCGAGGCAGCACGGTTTCAGGCCGAATCAGTTCTTGTTCGATCAGCTGGATTCGCTTGACTGTCCAATCATTTGGCTCTGCAATGACAAAATCGACTGCGATCCGATCATGGACGATCGCATTCCTTAACTGAGCAAGCTGTAAAAGATCATCTTCGTATTTTCTGATCATTAATTGTTTTCTTTGAGCTAGGCGTCTGACAAGTTCGGTAAATCCCATATTTCGTGCATTTCCCATCTCGTCTCTCATCCATTTTTCGATTCGATTGAAACTGATTAAAAAAAGATCAGAGTTTGCCATAATTTTCCTCCTTGATCAAATATGCCCGGTTTTTTATATAGAAAAAGAACGCAATCAACACAATAACTGCAAAAAAACTGAAAAATAAATTTTGTAGGAAAACGGCCCCCAACCCAGTTGCTAGAAATAAAAACGGATAGATTTGAAGAATCAAGTAATTCATTGTGATCACATAAGCAGGCTTTGCTTCTTTCACTGTATAAACGGGGCTTTTTAGCCAATAAAAGGTGACCTGCATCGTAAAGGGCACTTCCAGATCAAGCGTTATCTTTTGTTCATGACTGAGAACACTGCGTTTTTCATTGTTGATTCTTAGCTGAATCGAGCTACCCATACCGTAAAAACCGGTTTTTCTTATAAATGTCGTTTTCATCATACCCTCCTATTATGCTTTAGTATAGCTCAAAATACAATAAAGAAAAAGAATGATCCTAGTGTAAACAAAATTAATTCCCTATCGTCTAAAAAAAGAAGCTGTAGTCAAAATACAGCTCCTTCGATGTTTAATGAAAGTTATTTAGTATACGGTAGATTATAATCAAGCTTAAAACAATCCCAACACTTCTCCGTCATTTGTCACGTCCATATTCAATGCAGCAGGTTTTTTAGGCAAACCAGGCATCGTCATAACATCTCCAGTCAAGGCTACTAAAAATCCTGCCCCTAATTTTGGGATGATTTCGCGGATCGTGATGGTGAAATCTTCCGGTGCACCTAGCAGTGAAGGATCATCAGAAAATGAATACTGTGTTTTTGCCATACAAATCGGCAGTTTGTCCCATCCATTCTTCGTAAACTCTTCTATTTGTTTTTGCGCTTTTTTGCTGAAAACAACACCATTTCCTCCGTAAATTTTCTTGACGATTGTTTCTGTCTTTTCTTGTATCGTTTCTTCTAGGCGGTATAATGGCTTGTAATTAGCTTCTTTTCTATCAATCAATCGTACTACAGCTTTTGCTAAATCAACGCCGCCTTCTGCTCCATCTGCCCATACACTCGCTCTCTTGGCAATAATCCCCTGATTTTCACACAAGTGCTCCAACAGTGTGAGTTCATTGTCTGTATCTGTTACGAATTCATTGATTGCGACGATCACAGGTAGCTGATATTGTTCCATATTACGTATATGGCGCTTTAAATTTGCAAAACCTACTTTCAAAGCATCAAGATTCTCATTTTTAAGTTCATCTTTTTTCATTCCGCCATGCATTTTCAATGCACGGACAGTGGCGACAATCACCACAGCATCCGGCGCTTTTTTCAAGTTAGGTACTTTGATATCTAAAAATTTCTCTCCGCCAAGATCTGCACCAAATCCTGCCTCTGTGACAACATAATCTGCTAATCTCAATGCTGTCTTGGTAGCTAAAATACTATTGCAGCCATGAGCGATATTGGCAAACGGTCCCCCGTGGACAAAAGCTGGTGTTCCGTAAATTGTTTGTACAAGATTCGGCTTGATTGCATCTTTCAGCAGTAATGCCAGAGCGCCTTCTGCTTTCAAGTCTCCAGCAGTCACAGGCTGACGGTCAAATGTATAGCCGACAACGATCCTTGCAAGACGAGCCTTTAAATCTTCAAGGTCTGCCGCAAGACACAAGATAGCCATGATTTCGCTGGCAACTGTGATATCAAATCCATCTTCTCTTGGGACACCTTGGATTGGCCCACCCAAGCCAACAATTACTTTACGCAGTTCACGATCATTGAGATCGACTACCCGTTTCCAAATCACTCGGCGGGCATCGATGTTCAATTCATTTCCTTGATGAATATGATTATCTAAAAGAGCAGATAATGCATTATTAGCTGTTGTGATAGCATGCATGTCACCAGTAAAATGCAAGTTGATATCTTCCATAGGCAATACCTGTGCATATCCTCCGCCTGCAGCACCACCTTTGATTCCCATCACAGGACCAAGTGAGGGTTCTCGCAATGCAATAACAGATTTTTTATTGATTTTATTGAGCGCGTCTCCTAACCCTACAGTGATCGTTGACTTTCCTTCGCCAGCTGGTGTTGGATTGATGGAAGTAACTAAGATCAAATGCCCCTCAGCGTTATCCTTTGATCGATTGATTCCAGAAAAATTGATTTTCGCCTTATATTTCCCATACAGTTCCAAATCGTCTTCCTTAAGATCTAATTTACTAGCCACTTCAACAATCGGTTCTAGCTCTGTTTCTTGTGAAATTTGCAGATCATTCTTCATTTGATTACCCCTTTTCACGAACTTTATTCAACAAAATATCTTCTTTGTTAAGATATGCCAATTATACCTTTTTTTATTCAGAAAAAAAACATAAAATTACAGGTTTTTAATTTATTTGACGTACTTATAAATACTCTTTATAATGAAGGCTATGATCAGACTTTAGAAAGGTCGTGAGTGCTTTGACCACAGGAATTGTAAAATGGTTTGACAACAAAAAAGGATACGGCTTTATCAGTTATGATGTCACAGAAGAAATTTTTGTACATTTTACTGCGATTGAAGAAGAGGGATTCAAAACTTTGGAAGAAAATCAAGTGGTCGAATTTGAGATCATCGAAGGGAATCGAGGAACACAAGCTGCCCATGTCAAGAAAGGCAACGTTCAGACTACCGATACTAGTATGCATGAATAGATAAACAAATAGAGTGAGACGCTAAACGGGATGAACCGTACGTCTCACTCTTTTCTTTTCCTGTAAAAATTCGTTTTTTTAGGTTCTGATTTTTAAAATTAGCTTTTTCTTTTTTTCGTATAAGGATAAGGAATTGATTCTGATTTGGGTCCGTTTTTTTCAAAATGATCAAAAAGGACTACTTGATCTTTTTTTCGCATCATGAAAACAGATGGGGCTTTCTCATCTTGCAACATCATTTGCACCCCAGTATTAGTTGGCGTCAAAGATCGAATCTGTCCGACAGATATTTCTCGGTCTTTCCAAAAAGCAGCATAACGTATAATCACAGAGTTTGATTTTAAAATAAAAGAACGTCGCAAACCTAGAAATAGAAAAACAAGAAAAATACCTAAAACAAAATTGCTTTTCCAATAAGGACCTGTGTTTTCTAAAGAAAGAATCAGACTAAAAAACAGAATGATCAAGGTCAATGACCAATAGATGATCGTATGTGCCAGTTCAGGCTGCCATCGAATATTTTTTTTCATTCTCTAACCTCTCACCGATTCAGTAATGATATAATCTTACCATAACATTAGTTTGAACAAAAAGGAGAATCTCTTTTTATGTTAAAAGTATACATTGATGCCTCTACAAAAGGCAACCCTGGTCCTAGTGGAGGCGGAATCTTGATTGTCTATCAAGGTAAACAAGAACAGCTATCTATCCCGCTTTCTATAGGGACAAACCATCAAGCAGAGTTCGAAGTCTTTTTAAAAACTTTAGAATTTCTAAAGAAAAACGACTTACAGAATGAAACGATTTTCTGTTTTTCAGACAGCAAAACACTAGTTTCTACGGTCGACAAAAACGCAACGAAGAACGAGCTCTTCCTTCCCTACCTTCAAAGAATCCAAGAACTTCTATCCGAATTTTCTTTATTGATCCTGCAATGGCTGCCCGAAAACAAAAATAAAGGAGCAGATAATCTTGCACGTCAGGCTCTCCATAGACAATTAAAAGAAAAAAAGACTCTTTAAATTAAAAACTTTAAGGAGTCTTTTTATAGTTTCTCATTTAATATAAAAGATAATTGTGATCAAACGTAATTTCCAATTGGTAATCTCCGATTTTTTCTTCTATTTGACTACGTAAGATTCTTTCTAGTTCTGTATCATCAAACTGGAATTTCTCAGGGACCACTACATCAAATTGCAGCGTTTTTCCTTGATGAATTACTCTAAAATCATGAATATTAAGCCCTGTACCTGTTTCAAGAAGAATTTGCTTTAACTGCCGCAAGATATTATAGTATTTTTCGTTATCAACAGGCATTGGATCCAAGTGACAGACAAGTTCCACATCCAAAGACTTTTTAAAGTCTTTTTCTATCAGATCAATAATCTTATGAGCCACATTCAAATTCATTGATTCATCTACTTCGATGTGGACTGATGCAAAGCGTTTATTGGGTCCATAGTTATGCACCAATAAATCATGATAGCCAAGTATATCATCGCAAGCATTTAAATGCTCTTCCATTTCTTCAATCTCTGCTGGCGTTGGGCGACTTCCTAATAGTTCGTATACAAAATTTCGAAGCATCGTCAATCCACTATAAAGGATATATAATGCTAAAGCAAAACCTATATATCCATCAATACGCCATCCAGTTACCCATTCGATTGCTGCTGAAAGCAATACAGCCAGTGTAGTAAAGACATCATTATAACTATCTGTTGCTGTAGCTCTCAATGTTTCAGAATCAATGGATTGCGCAATAACCTGATACATTTTGCCTTGTGCAAATTTCAAAAAGATGGAAATGATTAGGACAAAAAAGACGATGGGTGTTAAAGAGACATTTTCTGGATGGATGATTTTTTCAGCAGAAGACTCTAAAAATTGAAATCCTACATAAGTAATGATGATCGAAACAAATAACCCACTGATATATTCGAAACGTTCGTGTCCATAAGGATGTTCCTGATCTGCTGGCTTTGCAGCAATTTTAAATCCGATCAAAGTCAATATGGATGAAGCAGTATCTGATAGACTGTTCACTGCATCAGCCATAATGGAGACACTTCCTGAAAAAAGCCCGATCATTAGCTTAGAGACAAACAAGATCAGATTCGTAACCAATCCTAAGATACCCGCTAGTACTCCTTTTTTTGTCCGCTGTTGCGGTATTTGTTTCTTTTTTTCTTCTTGTTTCTTAGCCAAGTTTTTTACCCCTTCTAGTTTGCTTGTTGCTCAGGTAAAAAGATGGAGAGGACGATTGTTTTCCTCTCCTCTCTTCCTTTTTCTATCTATCGTGCGTCCTATTACTATTAAAAGATGGTCATTATTCTGGTTTCAACGGTGTTGCTGCAAATAACGCTTTTGCTAGTAATGGTGTTATGATTCCCGCACCTATTGCTTCTGGTATCCCATTGATTGCTGCAACCCCTGCTAAGGTTTTAAATAAAAGAGCAGAATCTACACCATAGGCATCTGCCGTTGCACCTGTATAAAATAATCCCATGAATCCTAACACTAAGACTGTATTGACCAATGAACCCAGTACCCCTGCAAAGGCTGAGCTGATCGTTATTGATTTATTTTTTTGATAAATCCAGTGGAAAACCAAGCCTGCTACTAAGCCAACAAGTACTCTGGGAACTACCGAGATAATCGGATTCGTGAACACTAATGTATCAAATGGCGTTGTTGGCATGGCATAGGCACGAACAATTGTAGCGATTCCCCAAAACAAGCCAATCACCATGCCATCTTTTGGGCCTAATACTACTGCAGCAATAATTACTGTGATATGGATAATTGTTAAACTAATGAATCCTAATGGAATAAACCCCAGCCAAGGAACCATCGCTTGTACGATGATGATTGCTAACAAGATCGCACGTAAGACTAGTCGAAAGGTCTTATTTCTACTATTCATTTTTTCACCCCTTTTTATTTATACTAATCGTAAAAATTTCTGTCACTTTCGTCAACCAAAGACCATCCGAATCCGACCATTTGATTAGATGCGCCAGCCAATTGAAAAAAGTATGAGGGCAAGACTTGTTTGTCTTCGCCCCCATAATCATGTTTCGTTCAATGTTTGAACTTTTGTTTTTCTGTCAAACGTAAACGCCCTATTGTTGCGCAACCCATTCTTTCGCAGCTTTAAGTGCATCTGGAATACCAGCAGGATTTTTCCCGCCAGCTTGTGCCATGTCTGGACGTCCACCACCGCCACCGCCTACTTTCGGTGCGATTGCTTTAATCAAGTCGCCAGCTTTTAGTCCAGCTTCATTTGATTCTTTCGTCATTGCCGCTAGCAGACTGACTTTTCCTTCTTGTTCGTTTGCTAAAACAAGAATATCTGAAATATTTTTTTGTTTCCATTGGTCAGCTAATTGACGCAGCTGATTCATATCTTTCACTTTTACTTGTGCTGCAATGATTGTTTTTCCATTGATCGTTTCTGGATCTTTGAATACATCACCAGCTTGTTGATTCGCTAACTTGCTAGCTAATTGTTCATTTTCCTTTTGTAGCTCTCTTACTTGCTGTTGCAATTGTTCCGCTTTTGAAACAACTTCCTTCAATTGAGGTGATTTAACAATTGTTGCTACTTGTTTTAGTTGTTTTTCTTCTTCTTCAAGTAGTTCGTACGCTTCTTTACTTGTTACAGCCTCGATTCGTCGCACGCCTGCACCAATTCCTGATTCAGAAACGATTTTGAAGATTCCGATGTTTTCTGTATTTGCTACATGTGTGCCTCCGCACAGTTCGATTGACCAGCCGCCAATATTTACTACTCGAACGTCATGTCCGTATTTTTCACCAAACAAAGCCATTGCACCCATGTTTTTGGCTGTATCGATATCTGTTTCAATTGTTTCAACTGGGATAGCTTCCCAGATTTTTTCGTTGACGATTCTTTCCATTTCAGCTAATTCATCTGAAGTGATTTGACCAAAGTGGGTAAAGTCGAATCGTAAATGTCCAGGAGCGACTAAAGAACCAGCTTGATTTGCATGCTCGCCAAGTACTTCTTTCAATGCCTTGTGCAGTAGATGGGTTGCTGTATGGTTTTTGATGATCCGATTGCGCATCGATTGATCAATCAATAGATGATAGGTTTGTCCTTCACTCATTGGTGCTTTTACTTCTACGGTGTGCATAAATTGACCATTAGGCGCTTTTTGAACATCTGTAACAACTGCTACGATTTCGCCTACTTCATTCATGATCCATCCTTGATCCGCTACTTGCCCACCCATTTCTGCATAGAAAGGTGTTTGATCAAAGATCATTTGAGCTTCACCTTCTGCGACTTCATTCAAAAGAGACTCACCTTTAACGATGACCAATAATTGACTATCTGATTCTTGTTCTGTGTATCCAATGAATTTACTTTCTACTTTGATATCTGTCAATAAAGCAGATTGTACCCCCATTGATTTTTCAGTACTGCGGGCAGAGCGAGCACGTTCGCGTTGTGCATCCATTTCTTTTTCAAAACCAGCATGATCAACTTTCAGTCCTTCATCTTCTGCCACCTCTTCCGTTAATTCTACTGGGAAGCCATATGTGTCGTATAGTTTGAAGATGTCTTTTCCTGCTAGAGTCGTCCCGTTTTCGTTTTTTACTTCTTGGATCACTTGATTTAAGATTTCCAAACCTTCATTGATTGTTTCATTGAAACGTTCTTCTTCTGTACGGATAACTTTTTCAATAAATTCTTTTTGTTGAAGTACTTCAGGATAATAACTTACCATGATTTCCCCAACAACAGGGACTAAACGATATAAGAATGCTTGTTCAATACCTATTTTTTTCCCATGCATGACAGCACGACGAAGCAAACGGCGTAAGACATACCCTCTCCCTTCATTCGATGGCAATGCACCGTCGCCAATAGCAAATGAAAGGGCGCGAATATGATCTGCGATTACTTTGTAAGAAATATCTGTTACTGGGTTTTCACCATATTTTACTTGTTTGCTTAGCTTTTCTACGGCGTGGATAATAGGCATAAACAAGTCTGTCTCAAAGTTCGTTGGCGCATCTTGAACGATTGAGACCATGCGTTCCAATCCCATCCCCGTATCAATGTTTTTATGAGGAAGTGGTTCAAATGTGTTATCAGGCTTATGGTTGAATTCTGAAAATACTAAGTTCCAGATTTCTAAATAACGTTCATTTTCTCCTCC
This sequence comes from Enterococcus sp. FR204, assembly GCF_031143325.1. Classification (NCBI taxonomy): domain Bacteria; kingdom Bacillati; phylum Bacillota; class Bacilli; order Lactobacillales; family Enterococcaceae; genus Enterococcus; species Enterococcus sp. FR204. Next base: position 27,334 of record NZ_JAKZIW010000022.1, read on the forward strand.
TGGATAATTTTCAGGATCATCTTCTGCTAAATCGTTATAAGCTTCTCCACGGTCATAGAAAATTTCCGTATCCGGACCACATGGGCCTGCACCGATATCCCAGAAGTTGTCTTCTATATCAATAATGTGATCTAGTGGCAGGCCAACTTCTTCATGCCAGATGCGTTTTGCTTCTGTATCTTTTGGATAAACTGTTACATAAAGTTTTTCTGGATCGAATGCCATCCATTTTGGATCAGTCAAAAATTCCCATGCCCAGTGGATGGCTTCATTTTTGAAATAGTCACCAATCGAAAAATTACCCAGCATCTCAAACATCGTATGGTGACGTGCTGTTTTACCGACATTTTCGATATCATTTGTTCGAATAGATTTTTGGGCATTTGTGATTCTTGGATTTTCTGGCACAACTGAACCATCAAAATATTTTTTCAATGTTGCAACACCAGAGTTGATCCACAATAAGGTTGGATCGTTCACGGGGATCAAAGACGCACTAGGTTCAATCGTATGTCCTTTAGATTGGAAGAAATCAAGAAACATTTGTCGAACTTGTGCACTACTTAATTGTTTCATATCATTACCTGCTTTCTATAAATTAAATACAAAAAAACACCATCACAGCCAAGGACGAAAACTCGCGGTACCACCTTGATTGCAATGATGTGTAATCATTACCTCTTAAACTCGATAACGCTGAGCTGCGTCGGTATTTCTACCAAAATAGAAAAAGGGAGCAATTTGATTAGTGACTATTCTTTTTTCAGCCAAGAAAGAATTTTCTGTGAGTCTTAAAAAACAAATCATATCCTTTTCGTACTTAATTAGTATACGCATTCTATTGATCACTGTCAATATCTCAATTTTTATTTTCATTTCCTTTTGGTCATACTCCACGATTTTTGGTACGATAAGAATAAAGGAATCAATACATCTCTGCTATTCATGACAAGGAGGAATATGATGAAAAAAATAGTTGGAGCGGATGAATGGATACGCGCAGCTAGCTGCTTTTTGAGATATCAAGTTTTTGTATTAGAACAAGGGATTCCTGCAGAACTAGAATTCGACGGAAAAGATATCCCGCAACAAACCTATTATCTATTTCTTGATCAAAAAAGACCAGTAGCTACTTTGCGTTATGAAAAGAAAACACCTACTTGCTTCAAGCCGGAACGATTTTGCGTAGCAAAAGAATACCGAGGAAAAGGGTTAGGCGGTCAGTTGCTTGAAGCTGCTGAAAAACGGGCGGTTTCAGAAGGTTGTCAGACTAGTTATGTAGTAGCTGAAATGACGGCTGTAGATTTTTATGAAAAACAAGGGTATCATACTTGCACAGAACCTTTTATTGAAGATGAAGTACTTTGTATCGGAATGGAAAAAAGTCTAGCTTAAAAACAAGAGATTGTGACACGCCTTTTGTCACAACCTCTTGTTTTTTATTTATGTGAATTTTTCTTATTTTTACGAGCAGTACGGCTTTGCTGTCTGCGTTCGATTTTGCGTTCTTTTTTATTTTTTTCTGCAATTGCCCAATCGATTTTTTTCTTATAACCAGGCTTGATCTTTTTCTTTTTCTTCTTCACAAGACCAATCAGCGTGGGATCTAATACATCTTTTGATTTTTCTCGTTTGGCACGTCTATTACGATCGTATGTTTTGACGATTTCCCCGTTTTTGATTTCTTTTGGTTCAAATGAGACGCCCAATTTTTCTATCGCATCAATGGCTTGCTCATCATTTGGCGAATATAACGTAATGGCCGTTCCTTTTAAGCCATTACGTCCAGTACGTCCGACACGATGGATAAAGAAGTCTAGATCTTCTGGAATTTCTGCATTGATAACATGAGAAACACCTTCGATATCGATCCCTCTAGCAGCTAAATCAGTCGCTACAACATATTGATACTCCAGATTCTGTACTTGTCGCATCACTCGTTTTCTCTCTCTTGGGGTGATGTCTCCATGAATCTTTGCTACTTTCAAGCCTTGGTTTTTCAAGTAATCGGCAATTTCATCCACATGCTGTTTTGTATTGGCAAATACGATTGCTAAATAAGGATGACCAATTGTCAGCAGTTGATAAATCATTTGATTCTCATCTTTACCTTTTGTTGAAATCAGCCAATTCTCAATGTCTTCAGAAATAACTGCTTTTGGTTTGATTTCTTCAATGATTGGATTTTCCATGTATTTTCGTAAGAATGGACGAAGTTTTTCTGGAATAGTGGCAGAAAAAACTAAAAACTGCAGCTTTTCTGGTAATCGACTTGCAATTTGGTCTACTTCATTTAAAAAACCCATATCCAATGTCATATCCGCTTCATCGACAACAAATGCAAATGCGGTGTGAATCTTCAGCGCTTGTTCATTCATCATGTCTAATATTCTACCAGGCGTGCCTACTACAACCTGTGGCTGTTGGTGATGCAGACGATTTAATTGACGCTGTTTGTCTGTACCGCCGACAAAATTCGAGACACGGATCTCCGGTGTAGAAAATTTAGCGATTTGTGTAGCTGCTTCATAGATCTGTGCAGCTAGTTCCCTACTTGGAGCTGTAATAACAACTTGTACTTCCTCTTTTTCTGCATTGATTTTTTCAAACAAAGGCAACAAAAACGTATGTGTTTTTCCTGTACCAGTTTGAGATTGCCCAATGATATTTTTTCCTTTTGCAATTAAAGGAATCAAACGTTCCTGGACCTCTGTGGGTTGTTTGAAGCCCTTTGCGGTTAACGCTTCATTGATAAACGGTTTGAAGCGGAATATATCAAAATTATTCATTCGTGCACCTCTTCTCTTTAAATTATCACGACTTTGGCATTATAACACAGACAAAGGGTTTTTGCTCAGCTAATTTCGAGAATCATCATCCTTTGTTTGGCCAATCGTGCTAACAGTATATGTGTGACTAGCTTTTTCATAAAACAGAATCCGTTTTTTTCTCAAAAATGATAGCAAGATATTTAAAATAAAAATACCTTGCAGTAACAAGACACCGAGAGAAATGAATACTGCACTCATCTGCAACACCGTATTCGTTGTCGAATTCATGATTTGCTGAAGCAACTGCCCCAACCAGCTTAAACCATAAAAAAGAAAGTACAGATACCCGTAGCGGATCATCAATGCTTTTAAAGAAATTCGTTCGCGGTCTTCTTCCACCAAACGGATACGCACAATTTTTTTGCCAAGTGTCCATCCATTGGTTATAAACGGCACAATCATAAAGTATACCCCTACTTCTAATAAAAGCCACCAGATATGAGAAGTAACTGTCCCTGAATCGAACGCAAGTTTAAAGAAAATCGCCGCTACCAAATTAATAAGAGATAAAAATGTCCAGTCGATCAAATAAGCGACCAAGCGTCGTGTCAATGAGACAGTCTTTCCTTTTTCATAAGAAAGTTCATCCATTCGTCTTCTTGTAGGAAGCATAAATGTAAATAACGGCGTAACGACAAAACCAATGATTCCACCCAATGTATTTGTCACTAAATCATTCACATCAAATAAGCGGTATGGTCTTGGGTAGATAAAATAAAGTCCACTTAGCTGCGTCAATTCAAAAAATAGAGAAAGGCAGAAACTAGCAATCATCGTTTTCATAAAAGAAAGCCGGAAATAATATCTTAAATAAATGCCAAATGTTATGAGTAATAAAACATTAAAAGCTGGTTCCAAAAATACACTCTGCTTCATTGCCGGCAGGTAGGTACTAGGTTCAGACAAGACCAATACCGTGTTGTCTCTGAAATGTTGCCATGAAGCAAATAAATGCAGCTCCATCTTTGGCCCTGTCATTTGGGCAACCGTCTCCTTTGCCGGAAGTGGTAAGATCACCAAAAAATACGCACACAATAAATAAAAAACGAAAGAATACAAAATAACTGCCCTTGTTACTAGAAATGTTCCATACTTTCGATATTCATAAATAAAAAAAACAGATGAGATCGCTAAGGCTAAAAATGGAAAAACAATCAGCGCAAAACGAATCGGTTCGATATAACTTGCCATATGACTCCTCCTTGATTCTTTGTATCTCTCTTATCTTAGCAGTCCTTTGCTGTTTCAAGCAAGTAACGAGGCTATTATTTCTCATTTCTTTCAAAGTAAAGTAAGATAAACACAAAGGGGGTGTCGAGATGCTGAATATGTACTTTGTTTTTGGCGTACCTATTTTTTTACTGTTCCTTTATGCTACGATCGCTTATGTAAGAAAAAGAACTACAATTCATTATTTAGGATTTATTCTCCTGATTATTTCGGGTTTCATGCTAGTCTTCAATCTTCAGACTTGGCAGCAAGCACTTCTTGAAATGGATAAAATGACTCCACATGCTTTGTCTAAAGTGCTTGGCTACCCTGTCTATCTGATTTGGCTTCCCATTTTCATTTCTGGTTACTTGGTTTTATTAAATATTTATCGCGGCGTACGCCGAATAGTTCAGTTACGCAAATCAAAGTAAAAGGCAGAAATCGGTTGAGCCCGATTTCTGTCTTTTACTTTGCTATTTCATTGTAGACAAAACGACATTTACGTGATCAAAATTAACGAGTACTTTTGACATTTCTTCCACGTACTCCTCATTTAAATAAAATATTTTGTTTGGCAGAGAGTGCGGTTCTAATAAAATTCGAATGTTTTAGCTATCTACGTTTTAAATAGAGATAAATCGGGATACCGGCAAGTGTCAATACTATCCCCATCGAAGCTAAAAAGGTCTGAGTGATAAGCGTGCTTGATACGATAAAAGTCCCTCCAATGATTGCTACTAGTGGAATAGACGGATACATTGGAACTTTGTATGGTCGAAACAAATCAGGTTCTTTTTTACGAAGAAGAATGACACCAACAAAGACCATCGTATAAAAAATCCAAATGACAAAGATCAGCATATCCGTTAGTGTATCAAAACCACCGATCATTATCATGCCAATAGCGATGACTAGCTCTAAGATACCTGCGGCTACAGGAACTTTAGTTTTATCATGAAGTTTAGCAAAGAGCTTGCTAAAAGGCAGGTTGTTTTCTTTTGCCATAACATAAGGGAGACGCATTCCAGTAAGGGTATAGCCATTGATGGTTCCATAAACAGGAATCAAGATACCAACTGTGACTAGTCTTCCACCGAAGCCGCCAAAAATCATTTTTGCAACGTCACTTGCCGCATTGCTGTTTCCTGCGACTCCGTCGATAGATGCGGTTCTTAAGAACACCGCATTTACTAATAAATAAACGATCATGATTCCGATGATGCCTAAAGAAATTGCTTTTGGCAAATCTTTCGCCGGCTTTTTCAATTCTCCCGAAATATTTCCTACGTGTATCCAACCGTCGTATGCGAACATCGTTGCTAGCAAGCCCGCTCCCAAGGCTGAGAAAAATGAAAGATTTTCTCCTGCTTGGATCGGAAACAGTTGGAAGTCTACTCCTTCTTGTCGGAACAAACCGAAAATGACGATCACAAACAAAGGGATAAGCTTGCAGACAAGCGTAATCGACTGAAAAGCCCCTCCAGCTTTAGAACCTAAAAAATTGATCAGCAGGATCGATACAGCAGCTGTAACAGCTACGGGAACAATCATTGACTGGGAAAGACCAAATAGATTGACGAACTGTGTACCGAAAATGATCGACAAGGCTGCTACATTTGCTGGAAAATAAATCACGACTTGCGCCCAGCCCAATAAAAAAGCTGCTGTATTTCCGTAAATCCGTTCGATATATTTAATCATCCCTCCTGTTTCTGGAATAGCAGCTGCCAGTTCAGCTCCTGTTAGTCCTGCACAGACAGAAATCATACCACCGAGAAACCAAGAAAACATATGCAAACTGGCGGATCCTGTAACTTCTGCTACGCTTGCGGCTTTAAAAAATACCCCTGCACCGATCACTGTGCCCATAACAGTCGATAAAGCAGTAAAAAATCCCATCGTACGTTTTAATTCATTTTCTATTTTTACTTCTTTTACTGGCGTGGCTTGGTATTCTTCCATCCCTTGTCCCCTTTCATACCATAGCCAATCCCAAAAGTATAAAAAACTTTTTGGATGTGGTTCTTGTTTTATACCGTCTCTACCAATTTTTCTTTCAGTTTTTCCAACATATCCTTTGTCATCGCATCTAAGTCGTATTTCGGCGAAAAGCCCCATTCCTCTTGCGCACAAGAAACATCTAGTGAATTTGGCCAAGATTCTGCTATTGACTGACGTACAGGATCCACATCATAATCCATTTCAAAATCTGGTATGATTTTTTGAATAGATGCTTTGATCTCTTCCGGGTCAAAAGACATCGCCGATATATTGAAGGCATTTCGATGAACCAATCGATCAGGATCTGCATTCATGAGTTTTATAATGGCATCGATCGCATCTGGCATATACATCATATCCATTGATGTACCTTGATCAATGAAACTAGTGTACTTTCCTTCTTTGATTGCTGAATAATAAATATCGACTGCGTAGTCTGTCGTACCGCCTCCTGGCAAGGTTGCATAAGAAATCAATCCAGGGAAACGGACACCACGAGTATCTACGCCATATTTCACATAATAATAATCACATAGTAGTTCTCCAGCTACCTTCGTTACCCCATACATGGTTGTAGGACGCTGAAGAGTATCTTGTGGGGGATGATCTTTTGGAGTATTTGGACCAAACGCGCCGATTGAACTTGGCGTAAAAAATTTCAGCTGGAATTCTCTAGCGACTTCCAATGCATTGACCAGCCCAGTCACGTTCAAATCCCAGGCTAATTGTGGTTTTGCTTCTGCAACAGCTGACAAAAGAGCAGCCAAATGAATCAATGTGTCCACTTGATATTGTTCTGCTATGCTACGCATTTTTTCGTAATCCATTACATCTAGGATCTCAAAGATATCGTTTTTCTCAATGACTTCAGGCATGCGTATATCTGTCGCAATGACATTTTCACTGCCTAGTTCTTGACGTAGCCGTGTGATCAACTCTGAACCAATTTGTCCTAAACATCCTGTCACCAATACTTTTTTCATGATGATCCTCCCTGATCTTTTTTACTACTATCTTCAGATGATTAACAATATATGCGTGAACATGTTCTCTAATTTTAAATAGACGAAAAAACTAAATTTAGTTAAATAATTTCCATTTCTTTTCCTATTTTTTGATAAACTGCTACTGCTTCATCAAGCTTTTCCCTCGTATGTTCCGCAGTCGGCATATTTCTGATCCTGCCTGTCCCAAGAGGCACAGTTGGATAAACGATTGGTTTAGCATAAATCCCATGTTCGATCAGCTTCTTAGAGAAAGTCTGAGTCACTTTTTCGTCTCCCAAAATGACTGGAGTAATAGGTGTTTCAGACATACCGATGTTATAGCCTACTTTTTTCAATTCTTCTTTAAAATAATTAGCATTTTCCCAAACTTTTTCGACAAGTTCCGGATGTTCTTGCATCAAAGTAATCGAAGCCAATGCAGCTGCACCTGGAGTTAGCGAGGTAGAAAATAGGAATGGCCGACTTCTAGCTTTCAACCAGTCGATTAGTGTTTTCGATCCAGCTACATAACCCCCAACAACACCTATAGCTTTCGATAACGTGCCCATTTGCATATCGATTTTGTCGCTTAATCCAAAATGCTTGACGGTTCCTGCACCTTTTCCAGTTACGCCTGAGCCGTGCGCATCATCAACGTAGGTGATCAGTCCATATTTTTCAACAATCGGAATAATTTCCGGCAATCGTGCAATGTCTCCATCCATGGAGAAAACACCATCTGTGATATACATGATTTTTTTATATTTCTTACTTTCTATCGCTTCCTTTGCTTTTTTCTCAAGGTCTTTCATATCTTGATGTTTAATTCAGATGATTTTTGCTCCGGATAAGCGGCAACCGTCAATAATAGATGCATGGTTTAATTCATCCGATAAGATAGCATCTTCTTTTGTCATTACTGCAGAGATAGCGCCCATATTGCAGTTGAATCCAGATTGAAAGGCGATTGCTGCTTCTGTCCCTTTGAATTCTGCGATTTTTTCTTCTAATTGCTGATGGATTTTCAGCGAACCATTGATCGTTCGGACTGCTCCTGCTCCTACACCATAAGTTTCGGTTGCTTCAATACATGCTTTTTTCAATTCTTCGCGATTGGCAAATCCAAGATAATTGTTGGATGCTAGATTGATCATCTTTTTTCCGTCTACGATGATACAAGCACCATTTTCACTTTCTAGTATGTCGATCGTATTGTATAACCCCTTTTCTTTCAGTTGATCCAATTCTTTCTCTAAATACATTGTTAGTTCTTTGGAAGACATTGTCTCCACCTCCATATTCATCTGTCTTGCAGAATATACCAAACATATATCGTGTCATTCATCTACAAAGCAAGTATGCCATATTTTTGATAACGCTTACACTGGTTATGAGAATTATTTAACCACATTTTTTATTTACAGTATCTTTTTACTTTCAAATGACTTATATAGTATGAACAATTACCTTTTAGATAATGATCTATTTTACTCTACCTGGGCAGATAAATACAACACAACCATTGATAGAAGCCCTTTCGTTAAAATCAATTGTATTCTGAATATTTAATTTATTTATTGCATAGACCAATAAAAATACATAAAACTTCCATCTTCATTTATCAGCAATTTTTAATTTTACTCTCTGAATATTTCTTAAAAATTTTACTTGTTGAATTCGAAAAAAGGA